>JASHYQ010000282.1 GCA_030042955.1 Thermoplasmata archaeon | reverse complement strand
ATAACACTCGATCGATCCGCCTGCTCGGTCGATTGGGCTTCCGAACCGAGGGACGTGCTCGCCAACATGCTCTCGTGGATGGCCGGTATCGCGATTTGATCCTCTTCGGGCTGGTCCGCGGTGAGTTTCGGCCGTTCAAACTAAGACGCATCGCATAACGAAACCCCCCAACAGAGGGCGATCACGCTTGCCCCCTTGTGGCAATACGGCCCGACCCTTTCGCGCCGGCCGAGATGGGATCGGTCAGGCTCGCAAGGGGTCCTTTTCCAGCGCACAAGGCGGATAGTATAATCGGCCAGAACCCTTGTGGCCCTCCGTAGATGAGACGGCCGGCCCCGCGGGTCCCCCGGGCGGCCCGGGTGTTCGACCACGTCGCGGAGAGCTACGAGCGGGGCCGACCCGACTACCCGCGCGCGGCTGTGGGCTACCTCGCTCGGGAGCTCGGCCTGCATCGGGGACGCACCGTCGTAGAGCTCGGGAGCGGCACCGGTAAGTTCACCCGGGCCCTCCTCCCGTCGGGGGCCGCGGTCGTCGCGGTCGAGCCGACCGCCGGGATGCGCCGCGTCTTCGCCCGAGAGCTCCCCGGGACGCTCGTCCTCGATGGCACGGCCGAGGCGATCCCTCTGCCGGACGGGTTCGCGGACTCCGTGGTGGCCGCGGAGGCGTTCCACTGGTTCCGCACGGGCCCAGCGCTCCGGGAGATCGCGCGCGTCCTCCGTCCAAGAGGAAGGCTCGGGCTGGTCTTTGACGAGAAGAGCACTTCGAGCCGGTTCTCCCGACGGGTCTCCGCCGTCCTCACGAAGGTCGGTGGGGGGGCATCGCGCTTGCCCGGCTTTCGCTGGAAGGTCTCCTTCCGACGGTCCCGGCGTCGTCAGTTCGGTCGGCTGACCCTCCGTACGTTCCCTCATTACCCAGCGATGGACGCGGCGACCCTCGTCGACTGCATGCTCTCCGTCAGTCGGGTCGCGGTCCTGCGGCCCGAACGCCAGAAGGAGGTCGCTCACGAGTTCCTCCGCATCGCCGACGAGGAGGAGGCGACGCAGCGGCGGTCGGTCGTTCGTCTTCCGTACCGGACGGAGGTGTACATCGCGCGGCGGGCCTAGCGGCCCTGGGCGAGCGACACGGCGCTTGCAACGGGTGCCTTGCTCCCGCTCGACCTCCCGGGTAAGCCCGAGACCGAGACGGGCCGACGCTCGGGACATCGTTCGTTAACCGATCCACTTCCAGAAGTCGTCATGCCAGAAGTCGACCGTCTCGCGAACGTGACGCAGCGAGACCGCTTTCAACCCGCTCTGCTGAGCCTCCCCGAATCGCTGGCGCAAAGCGTCCACGGTTTCCGCGGAGAGCTCGTGAAGGATTCCGTCCAGCTCGTGCGCGAGTCCGAAGTCGAGGACGTGCTGCGGATGGCGCACGATCAGCCGGAAGTGGTGATGGCCGGACGATTCGACACGCAGAACCTGCCACTCGAGCCGTTCGTTCCGTCGATTGGCGAGCTCAAAGGCCGCGAGGTTGCCGAGGGCCTCGGCAATGAAGCCGTCGTTGGCGAGGCCGGTCTTCAGCCCGATGTCCACTTGGACACCTCGGTGCATGATTTCACAACGCCCCGCAGGCGGATAGGTTGCTCGCCACTCGGGCTCGTAGAGTTCTGCCGCGCCACCTGGTCGCACCGACGACCGACGGGAGTGCCGCCGCGGAGCAAGCAAAGTCGGGCGGGCGCGGAGGGATTCGCTAGATCAGTTTCGCTCTCGGTATCATAAGCCCTGGGCGTTCGAAAGGTATCGGTTAGGTCCGCAAGGGGTGGGTCGGAATCCTGTGTCTGGGTCTAAGAAGGAGAGGGCAAGCTCTACCGATCGAGTAGGCTCCACAGCTCTTGCGCTTCTAGCCTTTCAGCAACCCTTATCACGTTGCCCCGGAGAACAGAGACTCTAGTCGACTGCAGTTTGTCGAGGGATGGGGGCTTCCTGTCAGTATCTGAAAGTTCGACCCAGGCACCGCCCTGTAGGGCGCGCTCGGCCCATATCACAAACTCGTCCGTGGGAAGCCGTGTACCAAGCACGTACAGCTCTAGAGGCGGCATACGAACGTTATCCCCCTTGCGTCGGAGGCTCACGAACACTTCGCTCGCGAGACGAGGGCGCAAGGAATAGGTCGCACGCAGTACCAATTTTGTCCACGGGTACGATTCGGTACGCCCTCGATTTTTGGGCAGATCGTGGAGTCGGGTCGATTCTGTTGTCTCCAGTTGACGTGCCACTGACTCTGATTTGATGACCATCTGGGTAACACCCTCCATAGTCCAAGTCATCTTGCGTGACCTTCCTTCGGCAATGGACGATTCTATCGCGTAAATCGCACAAGCGCCAGTAAGCACAGCTGCAAGACCTGGAACAATGAACAACCCGGGAGACCACGGAGAGTGCCATCCATGATTGGACAAGATCTCTGCGACTATGAAGCAGGTGGCGCCGATAAACAGGAGAGCAAGAATGAAGAAGGTCCTGGCGCGCCACAACTCTGGCCCAATGATGAACTCGCGCGGAAGACTCCGCATGGAATTCTCCTTCATGAGTCCAACAGGCCCAATGAGTTCAGAGCTTCTGCAATCATCTCGCTACGTCGAAGAGGTCAGCGACTTCATCCGCTAGCCGTTTGGTCCAATCGCGACGCCTGCTGACGCTGACTGCCCAAGGTTCCGGAAGGTAAACTCTGCTCCCAACGGGTGGTTTTCCCATGGCGGAGACCCCCACGGGAGATGTCCGATGTTCTCAGTGGATGCGCTGTCCGAAACTGAAACCTCGTGTGTCGATTACGTCAAACGGATTCCCGTCCGGATCGGCGAGCGTGACGTAATCCGATCCTTCGTGCGCGGATTGCTTCATCTCGGCTCCCAGCCGGAGGAGTCTCTGCACCTCACTCTCCGGGTCCGATGAGTAGAGGTCAAAGTGGTACCAGTACGTCCCGGTGGGACCGGTAGGATCCTTCTGGAACGAGATGTTTGGCCCCTTTCCGTGCGGGTCATAGAGCAATGCCCAGTCCTCCGAGGGAGGGTAGCAGAACTCGTACCCGAGGGCCCCCTTCCAGAACGCGATCATCTGCTTCCAGTTCTTGCAATCGATAACGATCGACCCAATCCACAACTTTCCGGGCTCGGACACAAAGGACGGTGAGTTTTTCCCGGTATGAAGTGGTTCCGCCGCTGGCCAAACCCGGTGGCGGTTCGAGCGGTTATGACACAGCGCTACGAGTGGGCTCAAGCCGGCTGGGCGGTGCTCAGGGGGGATTTTTTTCTCGCCCGAAACCAACACCTCCCCCCCTGTGGGGGTAAAGCCCCCCAAATCCCGTAGCTTGCTCCCGATCGCCTTCGGACGCGAGAGTGGGAGGTTCAGACCTTCATGAGCCGTGTAGCAAAGCCTAAGGAATCCAAGACCTTTCGATTTGAGTGCGGCCCGACAAAGGAGCTCCCTCGTATTCTCCCGTCGCCACCGCTTCCCTTCCGTCGTCTGTCCAAGTCGTGAACCGGGAATCCGTCCGGAAAATGTGGCGGCTTCCAGCGCTAGTCATGGTGGTCGGCGAGGGGGGCATCCTCCTCTTCACCGCCTACTGGTTTGGCTCCCTGACTCTTCTCTCCGGCTTGATTCTGTTCTGGCCGGGCTTCGCCCTGGCTATTGCGCTTACAATCTTCGCTCTCTCCATCTTCGAGTTGACTGCTGAGCCGCGCTATCTCGAGATTTTCGAGAACGGTATCGCGTTCGGCGGCAGGTTTGGGCGGCAGACTTGGGCATGGAGCCAGCTGAGCGGCCCTGATACTTCCGTTCTGGGCGTCTGGCTCAGGAGGAAGCCGCTGGCAGCCCCCTCGCTCCCGTCTCCGCTCCGTCGATTTGAGTTCGGTAAGGGTGGAGGTCCTCGACCCGGAATCCTCCCCTCGCCGAATCAGTGGCGGGCGATACTCGCTCACCCATCCTGCCCGCGTTGGGAACTCTCCGACCGACTGAGGAGACGCATGGGCATCAACCCGGTAGTGACGGGACGCTGATTCGCGATAGTGTCCGAGCCGATTAAATGGTGAGGGCGGAAGGGGTGGGTAAGCAGCGCCCTGGGTCCGGGTAGGATGGCCCTCTTGTTCGGAGATCAGCGGGGATTGTAGGGAGTTCCGCAGTTGTCGACCCGGAGTCATGCCACGGAACTCCCCGGTCGGGTGTGAATCTACGACGGGTAGAACACTCCTACAACGCTAGCACTGTAGAAGTTGGCGGAATCCGAACTATACACCGCAGCCTCTGCGATTACGGAGAATGTGTAGGTGCCGCCGGTCGTCACAGTGAAGGATTGGACCAGATTCAGGTCCCAGACGTATGCGCCTGTGGCTTGGGTGGTTTCCGCTACGATGAGAACATAGTTGTTGTCCAGCACGTCGCAGGTCGTCGCTTGGTTCCAAAGGCTAGAGTAGACTTCGTCCTCTTCGCTCGACGTATGATAGACATAGAGACCGACCGACGCGCTCACGACCACCGTTCCCGCGCTGCTCACCGTCAACGAGACGGCGGAATCCGCGTAGTTGGAGCAGGTATCTGAGAGCACACCACTGCCGGATGTGGTGTAGGTCGACTCGACAACCGCTCCCGGACCAGGGGGTCCTTCCGGTCCAGGTGCGCCCGTGCTTCCCGTGGGCCCGGTAGGTCCGGTCGCACCAGTACTTCCCGCGGGTCCCGCGTGCGTGAGGGCGACTGCCAGGCCCGAGCCCCCGAGAGCAAGCGCGACGACGCCAAGGATGAGGGCGCCCTGGCCCAGCGACATCGCGCCTCTACGTCTTCGCTCGGGTTTGGTCCACGATCGGTCGGGCGGTCTCGGCTCTCTCCCGGGCGCTTCGGCGAACATGAGGTCCCTCGCGAGTTCCGACGGCAACCGCATTACGTCAAGCAGACTTGACTAGTTCCGCTGTCCTGAAGCCACTTCGAACGTTCGCAGCGTGGGCAGGGAGTTGTGGCTTCTGAGAGCCTAGACTGGGAAAGGAGGGATTCTCGTGCAAACCACAAGAGAGTCGAAACGAGCACCTCCTCTGACGTATCGGTGAACCCACGTTCGTGACGTAGAGAACCTGTCCCTTGTTCCCTCAGGGCCTGGTCGGAGGGCACCGGTTGAGCTCGTAAGGGGTGCATGAATCGCGAACCCAGTCAAGCAGAATTGACGAAAACTGGAACCAACAAAATACGGTGACCAGCACCAGATTTGTTCGCAGGGATTACTATGCGATCTAGAACTTGGGCCGCTAGGAAGAGTCGCGGCTTCATCGCGATTGCGGTGGTCTGCGCAACGGTTGCGGCTGGGCTGCAAGTGTCGGCCTCAGCTCGGAGCGGCGGGATTGCTTCGACGATTACTTCCTCCACTCAAGGTCCGGCCATTCCGTCGCTCGTTGGGTCCGTTCCCGTCCGCGGCGAATCGGCCAATTCGATCGGCCGCTGGGTCGAGCTCCCGAGTTCCGCCTCGCCGATGCTTGGGGGTCCTACCTCAATCACCGTCAGAAGCGGCCCGGATTGTGCGGTCTACGACAGCGGGAACGGGTATGTCTACATCACTGACGAGGGCTCTTCTCCCCATTACTACGGCAACGTGAGCGTTGTCGACGGTACGACGGTTGTAGGGACGGTGAACGTCGGACTCGGCTCGAATCTTGCGGCACTGTGTGCGGCGTACGACAGCGGGAACGGGTACGTCTACGTTCCGAACGAGGGTTCCCGAAACGTGAGCGTGATTAGTGGCACGACGCTAGTAGGAACGGTGAAGCTCACCTCCGCCGAGCCGTACTATCCAGTCTACGATAGCAGGAACGGGTACGTCTACGTTACGAACCAGGTCTCAAACAACGTCAGCGTGATCAGCGGCACCGCAGTTCTAACCTCGGTGAACGTCGGAAGCTTCCCGACGTATGCTGCGTACGACGGCGGGAACGGCTATGTCTACGTTTCGAACGCCAATTCCGCCAACGTGAGCGTGATCAGCGGCACGTCGGTTCTGACCTCGGTGAATGTCGGGGAAGGCTCGACGGTGCCCGTCTACGATAGCGGGAGCGGGTACGTCTACGTTCCGAACCGGCAGTCCAGCAACGTGAGCGTGATCAGCGGCACGACGCTGGTAGGAACGGTGACGGTCGGGGGCGACCCGGAGTTTGCAGCCTACGACAGCGGGAACGGCTACGTCTACGTTCCGAACTACCAAACCGACAACGTGAGCGTGATCAGCGGCCGGACGCTGGTAGGGGCGGTGAATGTAGGGGCCGGGCCGCAATTCACGACCTACGACAGTGGAAACGGGTACGTCTACGTTTCGAACGCCAATTCCGCCAACGTGAGCGTGATCAGCGGCACGACGCTAGTAGGAACGGTGGAGGTAGGGACCGCCCCGGGAATTGCAGCTTACGATGGCGGGAACGGGTATGTCTACGTGCCGAACGCCGGTTCCGCCAACGTCAGCGCGATCCCCACCGCGCCCGTGAGCGGACCGAGCCCATCGAGCAAGTTCTTGGGACTGCCGGCACCGGAAGGATACGCCATTCTCGGAGCGATCGTGGTGATCGTGATCGTCGGTCTGTTGCTCGGGCTGCAACGAATCCGCCGCCGTCACGTTCCCCCCGGCACGCCGACTCCGCCTCCGGCATCCGGCGGCGATGCCAACCCCGAGGCTCCCCCTCCGCCCTCTACCGGAGCGACGTAGGACGGCGCCCTCGCAGAGGCGGTTGATCAACCCGCCCCGGGTTCCCCAAGGGGTCGGTCGAAAGAGGCGCCATACGGATGGGTCGGGCTCGCAAGGGGCGAGTTTACCTCGGAGGGCGGGGTCCTTCGATGGCTGGACCCCTTCCCACGGCAGGGGTCTTCCTCTAGGGGGCTCGCCTCCGAGGACCAGGCGTACCAGGAGTCCATGGTCCGAGGGTTCGAGTCCCACCGGGCGCGGAGGGACTCGCCAGATTAATCTCGCTCTCGGTATCGTAGGCTCCGGGCGTTCGAAAGGTATCGGTTAGGTCCGCAAGAGCTGCCTTCCGCCCGATGGGGCCCCCTCGAACTCAACTTGTTTCGGCCGGCCTCTCCGAAGAGAGGGGACCGGGCCTGCCGGACCGGCCGTCGCTACCTCTTCCCTGCAAACGTCACTGCCACGGAGACCGAGCTCCCCACGACCTGCGCCGACTCACAGGAACTGCCGCTGCCGCCACCAGCGGCATCCCGACCCATGCGACCGGTGACCCAGACTTCCCCTTCGTGGCCGTGAACGTCACCAGGACCGAGGTCGTCGTCGGTACCACCGCCTTTCTCGGCGAACCCGAGCTCGTATACCCCGAGATCGCTCCGACCTTGTAGCCGTAGGTCCCGTTCGTCTCGTTGAACACGATCGGCTCGTTGTACGGCTTCGTCACCGTCACACCGTGGACCGTCACCGACCAGCTACCGCCCGTCAGTCCGCTCTCCGTGAACGTCACCGCGTAGCGGTAGGCGAACGTGAGGCCCACCGTGGCGGACTTGCTCATCTCGATCGTCCCGCGCGGGCCGTACGTCGTCGTGGACCCGACCTTCTCG
>JASHYQ010000281.1 GCA_030042955.1 Thermoplasmata archaeon | reverse complement strand
GTGGCGTCCCCGGACGAGGAGACGAACGGGTCGAAGGCGACCGTGGCCGCGCCGAACGGTCCGAGCCGCCGAGCGACGTCCCGGGCGATGCGTCCATAGCCGACGAACCCTACCGTCTTGCCGGCGAGCTCGTGGCCCGTGGTCCCGCGCTCCCATTTCCCGGCCTTGGTCGAGACGATCTTGGGAAAGATCCCACGGACGAGGAGGAGGTAGAAGGCGACCGACAGCTCCGCGGCGCTGGCGGTGGCGGCGGAGGGCGCGTTGACGACGGTGATCTGACGCTCGCCGGCAGCGGCCAGGTCGACGTTGTCGACGCCGACCCCCGCCCGGGCGACTAGGTGGAGGTGGGGGGCCGCAGAGAGAAGCTCCCGCGTAACCTTCGTCCGGCTTCGGACGATGAGCCCCCAGGCCCCCGCCAGGTGCTCGCGCAACTGGGAGGGGTCCGCGCTCGCGTCGACCACCCGGCACGGGCCCGTCCGCAGCTGAATGACCGCGTCGGCATCGATCGGATCCGCGACAACCACGAGAGGAAGGTCGGGCATGGCGCGGTGGACCCCGGGAGGAGGGAAAACGGTTTGCGTGTCTCGGCTCGAGCGCGTCGCGAGAGCACCCTTCGACCACGGGGTCGACCCGGGCGTCAACTTCGCTCCCCGACCTCCGTCGAAGAGCGGCCCGTAGCGCGGCATCCCTCGCCGGTCGGGGTCAAGTTGGTATATCTATCCCAGCGACGCTCATCCAGCCGAGTTAGGCTGTACCAGCCCTGGCGAGAGCGAGCGAGGGGAGGAGATGAGCTCCGGCATCACCGCGGTGAACGCGATTGCGGCCGCCCCCCCTCCGAGGACCGGGCGACGTCGGCCGAGTCCGCGCATCGCCCGGTTGCGGCGTGGGTGGCACGTCATACGGGCCAACTCCCTGGCGATGGTCGGGCTGGGGATCCTCGTCTTCCTCGTGGTGGTCGCCATCTACGCGGCCGCGCAACCGTACCCCTGGACCTCGATGACCGAGTACTGCGTCTACACCCCCGGCTCCCAGAACTCCTTCTGCCAGGGGCAGCCCAACGCCGTGTGCGTCTACTCCCCGGGGACCGTACCGCCCGCGCCCAACTGCTACGAGTCGCCGACCTACTTCCCCGCGTTGATCGCCCCCACGATATCGTTCATCCCGTTCCATACGGGTCCGCTGCCGCTCGGCTCCTTCGTGGTCGACCCGCCTCAGGTCCTCAACGGGTACTACTTCTACAACCTCTACCAGGGGGTCCTCCGGGGCTCGGACTGGACCCTCCTGCTCTCGTTCACCATCGTGAGCGCGGGAGCGGCGATCGGGCTGGTCGTGGGCGCGGTCTCGGGATACTTCGGCGGGCTAGTAGACGAGGCGCTGATGCGGCTGGTCGACATCATGCTCTCGATCCCGTCGATCCTGCTCGTCCTCCTCGTCGTGGTGGTCCTCTCCCAGCAGCCCGCGTTCGCCGAGTCGACGGCCAGCCACGTCGGGTTCGTGATCCTCGGGTTCGTGATCGTCTGGTGGCCGTTGTACGCCCGGATCGAGCGGGGCCTGGTGCTCGTCACGCGGGAGCAGAAGTACGTCGAGGCCGCCCGGGCGGCCGGCGCGTCCGGCGGCCGCATCATCCGCAAACACATCATCCCGAACTCGGTCTACCCGATGTTCGTCCAGGTGTCGCTGGACGCTGGGGGGATCCCCCTCACCGTCGGGGCCCTCGTCTACCTCGGGTTCACCCAGCTCTTCCCCAGCGTGGTGTTCCCGGAGTGGGGCACCCTCTCCGCGCTCTCGGTGAGTCCCGGGTTCCTGACCAGCCTCTTGACCAGCTACGAGCTCAACCTGCCCGTGTTCTTTCCCTGGTGGATGGTCTTCTTCCCGGGGGCGATGCTCTTTCTGTTCGTCATGGCGGTGAGTTTCTTCGCCGACGGGCTACGGGATGCGCTCGACCCCCACCTGCGCCAATGAGGAGCTGCGCCCGAGGCGGTCGGATCCTGGGTCAGCGGACCTTGGGCACCGGAACCCGCTCGATCATCCCGCGCACGATGTCGGAGCCACGGACGCCGCGGATCCAAGGTTCGGGCTTCACGACGACCCGATGCGCGAGCGCCGGCCCGGCGAGGATCTTGACGTCGTCCGGGATGACGTAGTCCCGGCCGAGGAGGAGGGCCCGGGCCCGGCTCACCTTCTGCAGGGCCAGGGAACCGCGGGGCGAGGCGCCGACCTCCGCCCGGGAGTCGTCCCGGGTCCCGCGCACGATCGCCAGGATGTACTCGGCGAGCGAGGGCTCGAGCTCCACCTCCTCCACGGCGGACTGGAGCGTCTGGAAGGTCGCTCGGTCCATGACGGGAGGGGCGGACATCGCCTCGGTCTTGCGCAGGCGTCGGCGTTCCAGGATGGTCCGCTCCTCCTCCACGGTCGGATACCCGACCTGGAGCCGAAGGAGGAACCGGTCGACCTGGGCCTCGGGTAGAGGATACGTCCCTTCGAGCTCGATCGGGTTCTCGGTGGCGAGGACCATGAACGGGCGAGGGAGGGGGTAGGTCGTCCGCTCGCTCGTCACCTGGTACTCCTGCATCGCCTCGAGGAGCGCCGACTGGACCTTCGGGGGGGCCCGGTTGATCTCGTCCGCGAGGAGCACGTTGGTGAAGATCGGGCCGGGACGGAAGGTGAACTTGTTCGTCGTCGGGTCGACGATCTCGCCGCCCGTGATGTCGTGCGGGAGGAGGTCCGCGGTGAACTGGACCCGCTGGAACTCGAGCCCCAGCGCCTGCGCGAACGACTTCGCCATCAGCGTCTTCCCGAGCCCGGGGAGGTCCTCGAGGAGGATGTGGCCGTCCGAGAGGAGGCCGACGAGGACCTGCTCGACGGCGACCTCCCGTCCGACGACCGTCGTGCCGACGGAGGCCCGGATCTTCTGGGCCAGCACCGCTGCCTCGGCCGCGTTCATGCCCACCTCGAACGCGACCTCGACAGCGGCC
>JASHYQ010000280.1 GCA_030042955.1 Thermoplasmata archaeon | reverse complement strand
GGGAGGCGATCCCCCTCCCGCTCGTGCTCGGTCATGCTGGGTCTATTGTGACACTGTCCAAAATAAATAGCTAGCCTGATAATGCTATAGTATCGCAGACAGCGTGCTAGCCTGGAGGACGCATCGTCCCCGCGCGGGGACCGACGCCCCCGGCCCGGGCGGTCGGCGCAGGCACGTTCGATCCGAGAGGGAAGCCTCACCCATCGCTTCCCGCCGGGTAGGAGGGGAAGACCCGATCCGGTCCTCGTCACGAGGGGAAGCCGGAGAGGGGAGGCTCGAGATCAGCTCGGCTCGCTGGTGAACTCTGCTCCACCGCGCCGAATGCGTCGATCTCTGGCAGGAACTCTGGCCGGAAGGGACCGGTCCGCGAGGCCTAGAGGATCTTCCCCGCGCGGACGACCGGCGTGCCGTCCAGGCAGATCTCCGACCCTGCGAGGCAGACCGAGCCGTTGAAATCCGAGGGGTTACTCCCCCCCATGTAGGCGTTCCGGCCCACGGCCAACTGGACGCTGCCCCGCTCCCGGTCCTCGAGGTACGGCACGTTCCTGAGGTTAGGGTTCAGTCCGATGGAGAGCGAGCCTGTTCTGTCCTTCCCCGGCTTGCCCCGGGCGTATCTCTTGGCGAACTCAGCCTCTCCCTCGTCGAACGAGTACGAGGTCAGTTTCCCGTCGGAGAACTCGAACACCCCGCCCGCGTACGTCGCCCAGGGGAACCAGACCTCGTCGTAGCTACGGCGGTTCGAAACAATTCTCCCCTCAGCGGTCTTGCCGTCCAACGCGATCCGGAGCCACCCGTCGGGAAGGTTCCCCATCAGATCGAACTCGCTGTAGGCCGCGTCCCTGGGGTGAGGGTACCCTTCGTAGACCCTTGCGGGGACACCGGCCAGGGCTACCTCGAGGTCCGTCCCGTTAGCGTGGGTGATCCGGACCTTCTTCGCGCCGGTAAGGGCGCGGGCGAGGCGCTTGCCGCTCTTGGCCATCGCTTCCGGGTCGGCGAGGCATGCCTCCAGGAGGGCATTCATCCACCGCCGTTTGCTGACCCCCCACTGATGGACTCGAGTGTCCGTTACCCACCCCGTAGCCATCCGTCCCCCCCGTAACCCCGTCGACCGGGCCAGCTTGTACCACCGGTCGAACCAGCCGTCGCTCCAGGCGTCCAGGGTCCTCTCGCCTAGCTTCTCCAACCGGGCCGAGTCCGCCGGGCCCCAGAACTGTACGTAGACGTCCGCTGCCGCGATCGCGGCCCATTCGGGGTCGGACAACCGGCCGAGCGGCTTGGCCTGCTTGCGTTCCACCGCGCGCCACCAAGCGTCGTCGTCCTCGTACGCGAGGAACGCGCTCCCGCCCACCCGGCGCACCTCGTCCACCATCGCCGACGACATGGACAGCGTATGGGCCCAGGCTTCGACGAGGACGTTCTCGCCGGGTTCAACGTGGAGGTAACTCTTGACCAGGCTGCGGGCTGCGGCGCGCTCGAGGGACGAGGGGCTCGTGCTCATGACACGAGGGCGAGCGAGTGCTCCTACTTTTGCCCTGTTGCGTCGTGGGCAGGATCTCGGATGGGCTGAAGGATCCCGGACAGAAGGCCGACTGACCCCGATCCGATCTGACCGCGCGTCCGACCGGGGTCAAGGACGATCTCGATCGGGCCGGCGCGGAGCGAGGGAGACGCCGGCCCAGTCCGAAGAGTATCGGTGCGTTCGCAACCGAGTGGGGGGCTCCTGCCCGCTCGCGGAGCTGGGGGGCCGCGCACCTGGGTCGCCAAGAGTCCAAGGAGGGGGGCGATGCTCGTAGCGACCGGGGGCTGGGACCTCCGCTCGCGGGAACGCTGGGGTCAAGGGTCAAGGCTTCGGAGGGTGGCTCGGGCCGCGCCAGCCGCGGCCGCGTCGATCGGCTCAGGCGCGATCCACGAGCCCCTTGACCTCGGGCCGGCTCAGCTCCTCCCGAACGTAGGCGACCCGGGGCCGCAGCTCGGCCGCGTTGCCGAAACGGTTCCCGATCTCCTCGACCCGGTCGAGCAGGGCCGGGTCGAGGCCGTCGATCACGTTGGTGATGATCTTCTCGGCGTAGGCACGCCATCGCTTGGTGAGCAGGCGCGTGTACCAGACGACCTCCGGGGTCGCATAGCGGACCCCTTCGACGTCGGTCGACCCTTCGCGGACCAGGAAGTCGAAGAACTCCTCGCCCGTCCTTGTCCCGGCGAACGCCCCGGCGTCGACAAGGTCCACGGGCACGTGCGGCAGCTCGCGCATGCCGAAGCGGGTGACGGCACCCCCGTCCCACGCCTTCGTCAAGCCGTCGTCCGCGGCGAGCCGGCTCACGGCCTCACGGTAGTCGTCGGTGGTGACCATCACGTCCACGTCCAGCGTGGTGGTGGCCGCTCTCCGGGCCACGGCCTGTCCGCCTACCACGACGTAGCGGACGGCGTGGCGGCGCAGCAGGCGGTCCACGGCCTCCACGGACGGGTCGGTCACGGGGGTCCCCCCGGCGCCGCACTGTTCCGCTCGATCCACCGCAGCTCGGCCGCCGGCAACGGCGCCCCCACCTTCGGGATCGCCGGGGCGAGCTCCTGGAGCCGCATCCGCGTCGCCGCCCGCTCGAGTCCCTCGTTGCGGACCCGCCGGTAGAGCTCGTTCGGGTCGATGCGAGCCCGGTTGGACCGCGCGACGACCCTCGCCGCAAGGGGATCGACCCTGAGCAGGAAGACCACGAGCTCCACGATCCCGGGCGTCCGCAGGGCATCCTCGTCCTTGATCGGGAGCGTCCGGTACTCCGACGCGACCTGGCCGGCGAGCGCCTCCGGCAGGAGCAGCCACGGCCGGAAGGAGACCGGGTAGCCCGCCTCGCTCACCTGCTCCGGGGTCAGCAGGAACGTAGGGACACGATGCCGACGGAGCCGAGCGACGTCACTTTCGGACCGGACCCGGGGCCGATACTCGG
>JASHYQ010000279.1 GCA_030042955.1 Thermoplasmata archaeon | reverse complement strand
CGTTCTCTGAACGACAACATGGAGCCTACCCCTCGGACCATCGTGCACCTCCTGCCCACCGGAGTGGAGCGCTCGGTCGTCCTGCGCAACGGTACGGAGGCGTTGGTCCGCGCCGCGCAACCCCGCGACCGAGAGCTCCTGGAGGTCTTCGCGCAAGGCCTCTCCCGCGACGCCCTCCGGCTCCGCTTCTTCACGGCCACCCGTCCAGAGTCGGTACCCGGGGAGGCCCTCATCGAGGGCTCCGTGGGGGACCGGCTCTCCCTGCTCATCTTCCGCCAGGACGGTCCGGACCTGCACGTCATCGGCCACGGGGAGTACGTTCGGACCGCCCCGGGCTCGCCCTCCGCCGAGATCGCCTTCCTAGTCGGCGACGGATACCGGCATCTCGGAGTGGCCACCATCCTGCTCCAGCATCTGGCCCGCGCCGCGCGCGTCTTCGGGATCCGCCAGTTCGAGGCCCAGGTGCTTCCCGAGAACCCGGACATGATCGACGTGTTTCGGGGAGCGGGCTTCCAGCCTCGGCTCCAGTGGATGGGCCGGAGTTGTTTGGTCACGTTTTCGATCGCGGAAGGGCCCGGGGTGGCGGGCTCCCCCCGGCCGTCTCGGGGGGCGCTGGTCCGATACCGAGCCGGCGGGATCCGAGCCTGAGCCTGGCCCTCCGGCTGGCCTGATAGAGCGATCCATCGGGGGATTCGAGCAGCTTCGGGTCCCGAGGGATGCTAGACCGGCGACGGTCCAGGCGTCCGAGGCGGGGCGATCCGCTTCCCGAGGAGGACCTCTCCCCAGACGACCCGCATCCGGCTCCGAAGGCCCCAGGCGCCCAGTCCGCCTTCCTTGTAGCCGAGCTCCTTCCGCTCGACCAGGCGGAATCCCCGGGACCGGAACAACGTCAGAGAGGCAGTGTTGTCCTCCTCGGCGGCCGCGTACACGACCTCGACCCCGGCCTTTTCGAAGCGCGAGAGGGCGTCATCGAGGAGCAGCTGTCCCAACCCCTGGCGCCGTCGGCTGGCGGCGACCGCCAGGTAGTACACGTAACCGACCTCCGGGACGAACCGCTCGAGCATCGAGACGGCGACGACCTCTCCGTCCTGGACGGCGGCGCGCACTTCGCCGGCCTCGCGGAGCGTTCGCTTCGCGTGCCAACGATAGATCCCCTCGAACGAGTCGATGATGACCGGCACCGCTCGGTCCCGCTCTCCGGGCTCGAGGTCGACCAACTCAACCGGAGGTGGGCGCGTCACGATCCCTCGACCGGGCGGGTAGCTCCCGCCTCCGCATCACCTAGCGGGGGAGAACGCCCGCTGGCCCGGGCCGGAAGGCCTAAGATACTCGCACGAATCCATGCGGGCATCCGGCCGGCGGACCATCGGCCGGTCCAAGGACACAGTGACGGCGACGACTCGCCCCGTTCCGGATTGGCCTCGCCGGATCTTCTTCGGCGCCTGGCTGGCGGTCGGCGTCGCGGTCGCCGTCCTCCTGGTCGCCACCGCCGGGCACCCGCTCTCCGGCGGGCCCTCGGACCAAGCCTCCTACATCGGATCCCAGGTCCCTGTCGGGACGAACTTCACGTTCCTCATCTCGGAGAGCATCGCCCTCTACGAGCTGAACCTCACGGGAACGTCACCGACCGACAACGTCACCATCCTCCTCCACGGAACTTGGAGCGCCTCGGCCTCCACCTACGAGGAGACGACGGTAGGGGGCGCCTCGACGGCCTGCCCGTACCCGTGGGGCTGTTACGGGTCGCCGGGGACGACGTCGGGGTCGATCAACTCCTCCCTCCAGCTGGACACCGACCCAGCCCTCTACGTCGGGCTCCATGAGGTGACGGTGGCCGTCGTCTTCTGGGCGCTCGCTACCGATACCGTGACCGCGACCTCCCCGATCTTCGCCTCCTTAGCGCCTTAATCCGCCCGGTCCCCCGCCCGCGTGCACACGACCGGTGAGTCGGAGTTTTAGTAGCCCCGGGCCTTCCACCCTCCATGCAAGAGAACGCCCATCCCGACCAGGTCGGATTCCCCTCGATGGTCGCCCGAACCACCCGTGCGCTTCGCCGGCGGGTCCTCGCGTCGATCATCGCGCCCGTCGCTTGGCTGAGCCTTACGCTCCTCTACATCGGCTTCTGGGCCCACGGGTTCTCCCTGTTCCAGAGCATTATCCTCATCCTCGTCTCGATCCTGGTGCTCATCGCGGTCATGGGCGTCGTCTGGGTCTCGTTCGGGTTCCGAGAGGGGCGCCGCTGGATGGACTGGGACCACTAGGGGGCGGCTCTCGGCCCGGGCCCCGACCGTCGTCGGGCCCGTGGCCGCCCGATGAGCGGTTAAGAGTCGCGCCGTGCTGCCGCCCCGCGAATGAGCGGGGAGAGTCGAGCCGCCGACCTCGAAACGGACCGGCTGGCGGTCGCGATCGCCCGCGCAGGTCTCACCGGAATCACGGCCAAGCAACTCGCGGTCACGACCAACCTTCCCTCCGAGCGGATCCACCGCAGCCTCGAGCGTCTCGTGGCGGAGCGGGCCATCGCCCGGCACGGTCGAGGTCTCTGGGCGCTGAGCCGATTCTCCTCCGACCGCCCCGCTCCGCCCTCGTTCCGGGGACCGGCCTGGTACGTGACGGCGTTCGAGCGAGACTTCGAGCTCCACGTAGGGGAGGCTCCGACCGAGATCCGGTTCGGCCCGAACGAGAAGCGTCCGGTTCACCGGTGGTGGCCCTACGTCCAGGGATTCTCCGCCGGCTTTGTCGAACGCACCTGCCGCCAGTACGGGGTGGGACCCGGCACCACGGTGCTCGACCCGTTCTGCGGGAGCGGAACCGTCCCGACCGCGGCCCGCACTCTCGGCGCCCGGGGGATCGGGGTCGACATGATGCCGATCGCGGCGTTCGTGGCCCGGGCGAAGGGTGAGTGGGATGTCGACCCTGG
>JASHYQ010000278.1 GCA_030042955.1 Thermoplasmata archaeon | reverse complement strand
GAGCCTCGATGTAGGCCGCGAGCAACAGAAAGTACGACAGGAAGAGGTAGGAGACCAGGGAGTTCACGGGGGCGAGGAATGACGGGACGGTGAAGCTGCGGGATTGGATCAGGCGGAGCAGGGTCGGCAGGTCCCCTGCGAGCACGACCGTGATGATGACGGAGATGATGCAGGCCCAGGCGACGGCAGCCGCCAAGGCCGCCTTGCTGGGGATGGCTACGAGGTGGAAGACGAGAAAGGCGTACGTGACGAACGTGCCGAGGAGCAACGAGGCGATGGCGGCGCCGAAGAGGACCTCCGCCCAGGGCGGCGTCCCCATCGACGGGTAGGCGATCAGGACCGCCACGACCGCTGCGGCGATGAAGCCCCCGACGAGGCTCAGCCCGAAGATCAGGGCGGCCTGTCGGGTCCGTTGACGGTGGAGCTCGCTCCACTCGTGGCGTCCGACCCAGACGAAGAGCAGGCCTACGAGCGTCAGTGCGGTCGGCAGGATGAACAGGACGTTCAATCCCGCGTGGTCCGCCCCCGGGGTGGCCCAGCTGTACAGCTCGGAGGCGCCCTCGACCGCGAACCCCACCGAGAGGATGGTGAGGCAGATCCGAAGGTTCGTCGTCACGGGGCCTCACGTCGGCGCCCACTCGACGTTGCGGGTACTCTATCCTTCTTCCCCTCGAGGCGTGGCGCCCCGGAGCGAGGGAGCCCGGGTCCGGGGGGAGCGAGGTTCAGTATCGGGAGCCCTGCGCCCGCCGGTAGCTGCGTCGCTCGCCGCCGCCTCTGGAGTGGTCGCGCTGGGGCCGCTGGTTCCGACGGTGGTCGCCCGACCGGCCGGCCTGACCTCCGCGGCCGAACGGCCGACGGTCGGGGCGAACCCCGGGAGGGTTCGGAACGAGGACCGGGGGCTGAGGCGGCGAGGTGTAATCCCAGCCAGGCATCGGCGCCCGTGGGATCTTCTCGCCGAGAAGTCGCTCGACCCGAGCGAGGTCCTGCTCTTCCTCTGGGGCGACGAGGGTGATGGAGTCTCCGCGGCGCTGGGCGCGGGCGGTCCTCCCGACCCGGTGAACGTAGACCTCGGGCTCGTGCGGGACGTCGTAGTTGACCACGTGCGAGACCCCTTCGACGTCGATCCCACGCGCCGCGATATCGGTCGCGACCAAGACGCGGTGATTGCCGCTCCGGAACCCTTCGAGGGCGAGGATCCGCTGGTTCTGGCTCTTGTTCCCGTGGATGACCCCGGCCGCTACGCCGGCCCGGCGAAGGTCGCGGACGAGGCGGTCGGCGCGCCGCTTCGTGCGGACGAAGACGAGGGTGCTGGTCATGGTCTCGTCCTCGAGGAGACGGCACAGGAGCGCGGTCTTCTGGGTGGACGGCGCGGGCACGGCGAGGTGGGAGACCCCGACCGCGGCGACCGTCTCGGCCGCCACGTGGACCATCCGCGGCTCGTGAAGGAAGTCGCGCGAGAGCCGCACGACTTCCGGCGGCATGGTCGCCGAGAAGAGCATGGTCTGCCGGGTGCGGGGAAGCTGGTCATGAATCCGACGCACATCGGGCAGGAACCCCATGTCCAGCATCCGGTCCGCCTCGTCGAGTACCAGGATCTCCAGGGCCCGGAAATCGACGTTGCCGCGCTGCATGTGGTCGAGGAGGCGTCCGGGGGTCGCGATGATGATCTCGGCGCCTCCGCGCAGGGCGTGCTCCTGGGGTCCCATCGCGACGCCGCCGAAGACCGCCGCGCCGCGCAGGCCGGTGTGGCGACCGAGCTGGTGCAGGAACCCTTCGGCCTGCAAGGCGAGTTCGCGGGTCGGGGTCAGGACGAGGGCGTAGATTCGCCCTCGAGGACGACTCATCAGCCGCTCGAGGATCGGCAGCAGGAAGGCCGCGGTCTTCCCCGTACCCGTCTGGGCCGTTCCGATAAGGTCGCGGCCGAGGACGGCGTCCGGGATGGCACTCTGCTGGATCGCCGTCGGCGTCTGGTACCCCATCTCGCGGATCCCGGCGCGGAGTTGCGCGTTGAGGGGCAGGTCTTCGAAACTGGTCGGGCTCTGGCTAGCGCTTGTCGTTCGGCTGTCGGGGTCGCTCATGTTCGCTGCGGGCGCCCCGATCTGGGTAGGTCGATGGCGATTCCGTCCCCTGGACGTACGTAGGGGGCCATATCACTCCTCCGACCGGCGTGCGAGGGTGGCACGCCCCTCCTCCCCAAGGTCTCACCCGGCCCTCGGCACGGGGCAAGGGCCTCCCCCGAGGTCTGCCGACCGCGCGGCGCGTTTTTCTAGGCGAGGCACGTCACGCGGTCGATGACGAACGAGGGGGGGCCTGCCCTGGCGGAGCCCGCTCCGTCCGATTCCCGTCCGCGAGACCGATTCCGCCGCTCGGAGCGCGGGCCCCCGCTTGCCCTCGCGACGGTAGGAACCGGGCTCTTCCTCGTGGCGATGGGGGTCCTCTCCGCCGTCCTGGTGATCCCGGATTTCTACCGCGACTCGCTCTCCGGGTACGACCCCCCGGTCGACGCGCTCATGGGCGTGCTGCTGCTCGCGCTCTCGTTTCGCCTCGGGGAACAAAGCGTCGTCGCTTGGTTCTTCTCGCTGCTCGCCCCCGCCTTGACGGTCCTGGTGGCCATTTTCAGCCCAAACCTCTTCTCCCTTGCTTCGGCGGTCGCCGCGACCGGGCTCGTGGTTCTCATCATCCCGTACCGAGGGGGGTTCTACCGGGCCCCCGTCACTGGTCCGGCCTCCACCCAGCTTATGGTGATGGTGGCGGCGATCCTCTCGATCCTGTTTGGAATGGTCGGCGCGCAGTACCTAGGGAGCCAGTTCACTCCCCCGATTCACGGCTGGAGTTCCGCCCTGTACTTCACGATCGCTACGATCTCGACCAACGGCGCCGGGTTTGCGCCCCTCACGGACGGCGCGCGCTACTTCGTCGTAGCGCTGATCCTCCTCGGCGTGGGAACGTTCTTATCGGCGGTGGTGGTGCTCTTTCAACCGTTCCTCGAACGTAGGCTGGAACGCATCGAGCAACGGTTGCAGCGGGCTCAGATGGAGGAGTTGGAGGACCATGTCATCGTCTGCGGGGCCTCGACGACGGCGCGGGCCGCGGTCGAGTCCCTCCGCGACAACGGGGTCCACTCGGTGCTCCTTTCCTCGGACGCACGGGCCGTCGAGCGCCTGAAGGCCGAAGGATTCGCGGCGCAGCTCGGCGAATCCTCGTCCGAGGACGACCTACGGGCCATCGGGATCACTCGCGCACGGGCCCTCGTGGCCGCGGACGATTCCGATGCCGAGAACCTGCTCACGGTCATCACGGCGCGGGGGATCGCGGGCCGGCTGCGGATCGTCGCGGTCGCGACCATCCCGACCAGCGTGGCGAAGCTCCGTAAGGCCGGGGCGAACGAGGCGATCAGCGCGATCTCGGTGGCAGCCAAGCTGGTGAGCGATGCGGTCCTCGGACCGGACGCGGGGCCGAACCCCCACTCCCACACGATCACCCACGACTAGTACCGACCTGCCGCCGGGGACGGGCCGAAGGAGCAGTCGGACCGACGGCTCGTCAGGTAACGACCAGCGTCAGGACACCCGTGTAGTCGGAGCTCGGCACGTTGATGGTCACCGTCCAGGTGACCGTCTCCGACGCCGGAACCACGCAGGGCAGGGGGCTCGCGCCGCCAATGCTGAACCCCGGCGTGGACGCCGTAACCGTGTGGATCGTACACTGGGTCGCCGTCGCGTTCGAGTTGTTCA
>JASHYQ010000277.1 GCA_030042955.1 Thermoplasmata archaeon | reverse complement strand
CCCCGGATGGGGCA
Source organism: Thermoplasmata archaeon (assembly GCA_030042955.1). Lineage (GTDB taxonomy): Archaea > Thermoplasmatota > Thermoplasmata > Lutacidiplasmatales > UBA184 > Lutacidiplasma. The sequence continues at coordinate 3,317 of JASHYQ010000277.1, read as the reverse complement.
GGAGCGGGTTTTATTACCCCCGACCCCGCCTACATAACGCGATTCCTGCTCTCAGCAGGTGGCTATGTCGGCAGCAATTGCGTCCACCAAGGGGCGTGCCCTCTTCTTCCCCGCCGATGCCCCCAAGGTCCAACGACCTCGGTCGACCTCGGTCACCCATGTCCTGGACCGCCTGAGCTTGGTCACCCCGGATGAGTTGGCGGACCTGGCCCCGTACATCGACGTCGCGAAGATCGGATGGGGGTTACCGCTGCTCCTCCGGCGGGAGCGGGTCCGTGCGCGCATCAAGCTGTACCAGGACGAGGGCATCGAGGTCTCGACCGGCGGGACCCTCCTCGAGTACGCCTACGCGCAGAACCGTGTCGCCACCTTCCTGGACGAGGCGCGCAGCCTCGGCTTTGACCTGATTGAGATCTCGAGCGGGATCCTCGAACTGAGCCCCGCGCAGATCGCGCGGCTCGCCGACGCGGTCCGAGAGCGGGGCCTCCCGTACCTCATCGAGGTCGGCAAGAAGGACACCCAGCACCAGCTCTCCCTCAAGGAGACGATCCTGCAGATTGCCCACGCCCGCACCCTGAGCCCCCGGAAGGTCATCATCGAGAGCCGGGAATCGGGCCGCGGGGTCGGGATCTACGACAGCGACGGCGCGATCAAGTGGGATTGGGTCCGCTCGATCCTGGCGGAACATCCCCGCGAGGAGCTGATCTTCGAGGCCCCGATGGAGGGCCAGCAGGTCCAGCTGCTTCGGGAGCTCGGGGCGGATGTCAACCTCGGGAACGTGGCCCTGAACTCGGTGGCGCCCCTCGCCTCCGAGCGCCTCGGTCTTCGGGGCGAGACGTTCGGGACGATCCGAACCTCGAAGTCTGTCAAGGGGCCCCCGGCGGCCAAGTTCCTCTACTTCCTCCTGCAGACCTACCGCGGGCTCGACCAGTCGCAGCTCGCCCAGATGTCCCGTCTACCTCGTCGCACCGTGCAGAGCGCGCTCGAGTCCCTGCGGCAGCAGGGCTTGGTCCAGGAATCCATCTCGCTGCACGACTCGCGGCGCCGCGAGTATCGCCTGACCTGACGGTCTAGAGCCCGGTGCCCGTACGGTCGGGCGGGGAAACGCCAAATTCCTTCGGGTCTTCAGGAGATAAGTTTCCATGGCCGCAGCGTCGTCGATGCAAGGGCGCGTGGTCGTGATCACGGGAGCCACGTCGGGGATCGGACTGGAGACCGCCCGGGGGATCGCCGCGCGAGGCGCTCACACGGTCCTGGTCGGGCGCGGAACGGAGCGCACCCAGGGGATCGCCGCCGACCTGAGCCGAAGCACAGGAAACCCACGTGTGGAAGCGGTCGGGGTGGACAACCTCGCCCTACTCGCATCGTGGACGCAGGTCGCCCACGAGCTGATCGAGCGGTTCCCCGCGATCCATGTCCTCGTGAACAATGCGGGGGCGTACTACGCCCGGCGCGAGCTGACGGGCGACGGGATCGAGCGAACCCTAGCCCTCAATGTGCTGGCGCCGCTCGCGCTGACGACCCTCCTAGCGGACCGTCTGAAGAGCTCGGCCCCGGCGCGCGTCGTCAACGTCTCCTCGGCGGCGCACGGTGGAAATGTGGTTGACCTCGAGGACCTGCAAGGAGCTCGCAACTTCAGCGGGTACCGGGCGTATGGCCGCTCCAAACTCGAGCTGGTCTTGCTGACCCGGGAGCTGGCTCGCCGCTTCACGGGGACGGGGGTAACGGTCAACGCGCTGCACCCGGGGTTCATCCGGTCCGGCTTCGGCCAGAACAACGGCGGGGGCACCGCCTTCATGATCCGCCTTACGGCGCGCATCGGGGCCAAGAGTGCAACGAAGGGCGCGGAGACCCCGATTCGTCTGGCCTGCGACTCGGACCTCGAACGGGTCACGGGGGAGTACTTCGTCGACGGCAAGGTCACTCCAGGGTCCACTGCCTCCCGTGACCCGGAGATGGCGAAGAAACTGTACCGGGCCTGCCTTGCCCTGATCCAGCTTCCCGCTCTTCCCGAGCCCCCCGACCTACCCCCGACCTCGGCGATGGTACCCCCACCCGTCCTTCCGGTGCCGGTCTGAGTCCCGGACGACCTATCGTCGTCGCAGTCGGGTAGGGGGAACTGCCTTCGGGAGGGCGAGGTCGCGGGCCATCGCCGCCACGCCGATCATCGGGGCTTCCTCGGCGAACTTCGCCCGCACGATACGGGCTCCGGCCGCCGGGGGTTGGCACCGGGCGCGGACCGCGGCCTCGACCGCGGGAACGAATTCGGGCATCCCCGCGATGAGGCCGCCGCCGAGCACCAGCATCGACGGGTTGAACGCGTTGACCACGCTCACGGCCCCATCCGTGAGATACCGCTCCGTTTCCCGGACCAGTCGCCGAGCGAGCGCATCGCCGTCCCGATAGGACTGAAAGACGATCTGAGCCGTGATCCCCTCGAAGGACCCGGCCCGGTCCACCAGGTCGGCGCCCCCGGTGGGGTCCTGCCGGACCGCCTCCCGGGCTCGCTCTCCGATCGCCCAGCCGCCCACATAAGCCTCGAAGCAGCCCCAGTTGGGGCAGTGACACCGTCGACCCCCTGAGACGATCGTGAGGTGGCCCACTTCGCCGGCCGCATGACTTCCCCCCTCGAGCAGCCTCCCCCCGACGACCGCCGCGCCGCCGACCCCGGTGCCTAGTGCGAGGCAGAAGAGGTCGGTCGCCCCGACCGCCGCCCCGAACTGCCACTCGGCGTAGGTCGCCGCCCGGGCGTCGTTGACCACGAAGACGTGGACCCCCAGCTCGTCGCCAACCCGCCGGGCGAGGGGAATATCCCTCCAGCCGAGGTTGGGCGCATGGACAACCGTCCCCGTTCGAGGGTCGACTTGCGCCGCGACGGCCACGCCAACCGCTCGGGGGGGCTCGGAGACCGCTTCCAGGCACGTGCGCGCCGAGCGGACCAGCGTCCCGATGACCCCGCCGGGTCCGTCGTTCGCGTGCAGGTGCCGCCCGCTCGAGTGGACGACGCGTCCGCGGAGGTCGACGAGCCCGCTGACCACCTTGGTCGCCCCAAGGTCGATCCCGAGGACGAGGTCGGTCCCTCGGGCGAGGCGTCCCCTACTCTTCGGTAAGGGGTCCCGCTTCCTCGGACTCGGCATACTTGTGAACCACGTCGACGAAGGTCGAGTGCGACCAGGTGAGGGGGGTCGCGCTCTTGGGCTCTCCGGTGGTCCGGTCGAGCTGCTCCGGAAGCAACTGGGTCGGGGTCGAGTGCTGGGCGACCCAGTCGATCAGCTCCCGGCATCGGTTCCGGTCCCCGAGGCGCAGGCGGGCCTCGG
>JASHYQ010000276.1 GCA_030042955.1 Thermoplasmata archaeon | reverse complement strand
ATCTGAGCGAGCTCCGAAAGGCACTGGCTGGGATTGGCAAAGACGTCGAGCTGGACGTGGCCGATGCACCGCACGTAGCCAAGGAAGGGACGAAGAACGCCCTCGCGCGGGCTGCTGGAATCCGACGGACGCCGATGCGACAGTGGACCGACCCGGCACCCCCGGACGAGAAGTAACCGCATCCAACGGTTCGCTGGAACGCCCCTCGCCCGAGCCCTGAACCCCTGTCCGATCTGTCATCTGGCGGATCGGCGACACGTTCTCACCAACGACTCCGACCGGTTTCCCTAGATCTTCGACCGAGCAGGGGAAGGACCTGGCTGTCCAATGAGTCCGGCGGGTTTCCCGGCGCCTCGGTACTGCGGCGAGGAACCTCTCCGCGCCAGACCCTGGCTGGGGGACGGGTCGGTTTCGAATTCCGTTGGGAGAAACAAAAAGAGGGGTCCTGTTTACGACGAGTTAGATACCTGCGGGGACGGAGTCACGATACCTCCATATTCTTCCGAAGAGTGTCAAAGACGGGCATGGAGGCCTATGGCGCTCTGTCGGCGCCTTTCGAAGTATTCTCCCGTCGTAGCAGTTGGGCTAGTGACCTGGTTCCTGCTATCGGGGGTTGCCTCGGTCGTTGAGGTTCCCGGGGCGACCCATGGGCTTCACTCGGTAATGGGTGACTCGGCATCCGCCGCGATTTCGGATGCCACCTCCGCGATCCCGAGCAAGGGGCCGGGAGCGGACCTGGCTCCCTCCACACTCGAGAGTGACGGAGGGGATTCTACGTCCCCCGCACCGATCCTGGGACCTCTCGGTTGGGAGACGGTGAACATGACCCCATGGAAAGTGGTCGACCTCCCCGTTTTCTTCTTCTACGGCGGCGCGTGGTGCCCATACTGCGCTTCCTCGAGCTGGTCGATGTACGCCGCTCTCGAGGCGTTCGGTAACTTCAGCGGCAATGCCACACTGGGCTACTCGAGTCCTACGGACATCTACCCAAGCACCCCCGAGGTTGTTCTCGCCGGCTGGAATTACTCGAGTGCCTGGGTATCGCTCCAGGCTGTGGAATCGAACTTCACTTCGGATACGCTTCCTCCGACCACGAATGCGAACCAGACGTTCTACGTGGACACGTACGCGGGCAACTCGATACCGTTCGTGGTCGTGAACGGCCAGTTTATTCACGCGGACAACGCCTTGACGTACCCTGCCGACCTCCAGCCGTGGGCGGGCACCGGGGCGCAGACGGTCCTTAGCGAGGTGACCGGCCAGAACGGAAGCGCCTGGAGTCTGATCGAAAGCCAGGCGTTCCTCATGCAGGCCATGCTCCTGGAGGCGAACGATGGACGCGGGCCGGCTTCCGTCGTGTCGAACCCGGAGGTGCAGGGGTGGCTCATCCAGCTGGAGGAGTCGGAGCCTCACAAGATCGCCTTCACCGAAACCGGCTTACCTGGCGGGACGAGCTGGTCGGTGTCCGTCAACGGGGCGACCTACACCAACAGTACGTCGACCATCACGGTAACCGGTGTGGCCGGGGCTTACACCTACAGCGTCGGGGCCGTCGCGGGCTACACCGCGACGCCCGGAAGCGGCACGGTGACCGTCACGACTAGCGACGTGTCGGTGCCAATCAACTTTACCGCAAACAGCTCTGCAACAACCCCCGGGAGCAGCAGCGGGCTCTCCTACACGGACTGGGCGATCCTCGGGGTCGACATCGTCCTGGTCGACGCGGTGATTGTTGTGGCCCTGGTTCAGCGGGGCCGCGCCAGGTCGGGGACGTCCGCGCCGTAGGGGCAGGGACCGAGTCCTCCAGCGTAGAACCAACCTCAGCGGCTCCCAAAGAGGGTGGGGAATCCTCTAGCTCCCCCCGTCGGTGAGAGGATCCGACGGGCTACCTGCTACTCTGCGAGGGCACAGAGTACACCGAGGGCCCCCCTCTCGCTCCGCCCCCTCGTCACTCTGGATACCCAGCAGGCCCGACCACGGCTCGAGCAAGCCGTAAGGTCGGGACCGCTCAGGAGAACCTGGTTTGCGTCACTTTTCCCGGGCGCGCCGGTGACGCAAACTCGAAACCGTTCGGCCGACCAGTTGGGGAACATCCGACGCGCCGGAGGCTCTCGCGACCAGGCGATCCACGGTCGAAAGACCCCAAGGGTCGAGGGAGAGACCGGATGAACTACCCATCGACGGTCTCCGAGCCCGGACGGTCCGTTTGCGCAGGCCCGAGGTTCCATCCGATCTGGAGTGGGATGGACCTCGCACGAGCCGGTTCGGGGGTCCGAGCAGGCTCTGGAAACCTTATCGGCCGCGCGGGCCCCTGTCCGCAGGAACCTCTTATGAAGGTCTCGTTGAAGGGCAGGTTGAGTTCCTCGAAGGCTCCCTCGTTCGGCACCTGGGTCTCCTCCCCTTCGGTCGTCGGCTTGGACGCTCTCAAGGGGTTGGGCTTCGAGTGGTTTATGATCGATACCGAACACGCCCAGTTGAACCCCGAGACCGTGGCCGCGATGGTCGCCGTGTTGGCCGACGGGGGTCCGGCGCCGCTCGTCCGGGTCGGGAACATCGACCAGTACCTCATCAAACAGGCTCTCGACTCGGGCGCGCACGGAATCCTCG
>JASHYQ010000275.1 GCA_030042955.1 Thermoplasmata archaeon | reverse complement strand
CCGGCGGACTACGACCATCCGTTCGGCCATGGCCGAGAGCGGTTCTTCTGGGCGTTCGTCTCGATCGTCGTCTCCTTCACCGTAGCGGGCCTGCTCGCCGTGGTGGCCGGGTTCGACCAGCTGACCCACCCCGGGACGATCTCCCACATCGGTTATGCCCTGGTGGTCGTGGGGGCGACCCTCGCGGCGAGCGTGGTCGGGATCTCGGTCACCCTCCGAGAGCTCCGGCACGGCCGGCAGACGCTCGACCGGTTCCTCGCTTCGGCCAATCAGGGCTTGAAGTCGATCTTCTACCAGGACCTGATTGCGATTGTCGGAGCCATCGCCGCGCTCCTCGGTCTCCTGGTCGTCTACCGGACGGGGCAGGCGTCTATCGACGGCCTGACCGCGCTCATCGAGGGGATGATCCTGTTCGTGGCGGGGATCGTCCTCGCCATCGAGAGCCGAGAGTACCTGGTCGGGCGCGCGCTCGACCCCCGGACGACCCAGAAGGTGCTCTCCCTGATCGAGCGCGACCACCGGGTCGCTCAGGTGCGGGACGCGCAGTCGATGCTCATCGGACCGGAGGATGCCCTGCTCGCGCTCAAGGTCAACTTCCGGGACGACCTCACGACCGACCAGCTCGAGCAGGCGATCGACGACGTGGCCGCCGCGGTGAAGCACGTCTTCCCGATCGTACACCACGTGGTCATTGAGCCGGAGTCGTAGCGGTCGACGGGTTCGCCGACCTCGACTCCCGGATGCGCCCCAGGGTCAGCAGGGTGAGGGCCAGGGCGATGGAGCCGAAGAAGGCGTACAACCCGTCGTTCTGGTAATTGGAGTACAGCGTCGTCGAGCCGTAGATCCCGAGCACCATCCCGAGCGAGATGGTCAGGGAGTAGATCGCCATCGTGGTGGCGCGATTGATCTCGAGGGAGAGGTCGGCGAGCGCGGCGAGGGCCGCGGGACCGTAGGCGAGGGCGACGACCACACTGACCCCGAGTGCCCCCAGGACCGGGAGCAGGGGTCCGTAGGCCACGAGGAGGCAGGCGCAGCCCATCGCGGCGACGAATCCCGTCGCCCCGACGGTCATCAGCCGGGTCCTGCCGTAACGGTCCGCTAGCCCCCCGTAGTACGGCTGGGAGATCACCAGAAGGAGGCCCCCGCCCACGAGGACGCCGGCCAGCAGCGTGGTCGAGATCCCCGCACCGCTCGCCGCCGGGCCGATGAAGACGAGGGCGGTACCGATGAGGACGTAGATGACGAGCCAGGGAAGCGTGACGATGAGGACGCTCTTGCGGAACACGTGGGAGACGATCGAGGCGACGGAGTACTGGTGCGCCCCGCGGCGGGGCGCAACCCCCCGGATCAGGCCGAAGGTCGCTCCGAGCCCCACGGCGAGCGCGCCGGCTCCGGCGAGGAAAATCAGGTCGAGCTGGACGTTGGGTAGGACGCCCAGCAGGTAGAGGCCCAGACCGATGCCCGCGGTCCATCCGAACAGGTTCAACGCGTCGAACCGACCCATCTCGTAGCCCCGGTGGCCCTCCTCGGCCCGGTCCCCGATGACCGCTAGGCTCGCGGCGAGGATGGCCCCGCTGCCGACGCCGAAGAGGAAGTTGATCGAGCCGAGCGCGTAGACGTTCCGGGTGAGGGCGACCAGCGCGAACAGGATGGCCGCCCCCCCCATGCCCGCATACAGCACCGGCCACCGCCCGTACCGGTCCGCAACGATCCCTGAGAACATCACCGTCGAGAACTCCCCCAGGGGCGCCATCGCGCTGACGATTCCCGCCACGCCCACCTCGTTGCCGCTGAACCCGCTGGAATGGTGGGTGATGTAGCTCGCGAAGACGACGATCGTGATCCCGAAGGCGAACCGAACGAAGAACGTCGCGACCAGGACCGCCCGGAGGCTCTGCCGCTCGTCGGACGACGCGTGGGCGGCCACCGAGCGTCGCGCTCCCCCACTAGGCGGCGGGCTTGGCCCGTTCGATGAGCTCGATCCAGACCTCGTTCGGGTCGAGGATGAACGCGATCCGGGAGGAGCCCCCCGAGAGACGGTACGGCTCCTTCGCGACGGGTACGCCCCTCGACCGCACGTGCAGCAGGAACCGGTCGAGGTCGTCGACCTCGAAGGCGAGGTGGTCGAGCTGCTCGCCCGCCTCGAAGCTCTCCTTCCCGTCCCAGTGGGTCAGCTCGATTCGTGCGCCGCTCTGGGGGTCCTGCACGAAGGCGATCTCGGCCTTGTTCTCGGGGATCGTCCGCCGGCGCTCGAACTGGAGGCCAAGGACCTCGGTGTAGAACTTCAGGCTCTCGTCCATGTGACGGACGGTGATCGAGGTGTGGAGGAACTTCATGGCGGCGCGAACGACATCGACCTTCCCGCTTCTAATCCTTCGGTTCCGCTCACGGGTGCCCGTAGACGACCCGGAGGGGGGCGGACCCCGGCAACCAATCCTTCTCGACCCGCACGAACCCGACGCGCTCGAACTGGAAGGTCTCTCCCGGCCGGGCCTCGGCGAGGGCGGCTTCCCCGAGCCCCGAGGTGTGCTCTCCCTCGATTCCCAGGAGGTCGATCGGCACGGGGCCGGGCTCCCCCACCCACTGAAGGCGGGGGATCCGCTTGTTCTCGCGGCTGGTGAAGCGGGCCGTTACGGTCTCGCCGGGCGGGGGCAGCGTCGAGGGGAGTTGGATGTTGGCGAGCTCCTTCAGCCGCACCTCGCTGCCCTCCCGGCCGACGAGGTCGCGCCGGGCGAGGTGGAAGACGGGGCCTGCCGGCGCCTGGCGCTTCCCGAGCTCCGGCCGGTCCGGGTGGTTGGGGAGCTCGACCATCCGGAGCTCTTCGGGCCAGGCGTCGACCTCGACCCGGGTCGGGTCGGCCACGTAGGCTCGGCGTAGCGTGGTCGCGTCGATGCGCTTCCGGTTCTCGGCGTAGAGGGTCTCCGCCGGCACCTCGATGTCGGAGAGGGACATCCCGAACGACAGGATGAACGCCTTGAGCGCGTCGTTCGTGATCCCCCGGCGGTCGAGCGACCGGAGCGACCAGGTCCGGGGGTCCGCCCACCCGTCGAAGAGGCCGGATTTGATCTCCCGGTAGGCCTTGCTTTTCGCGACCTTGGCCTCCCGGACCCGGAGGATCCCCCAGTGCAGGAACGGAGGCCCGGTGATCCCGAGGAGGTCCCAGATGTACCGCTGCATCCGGTCCTCCATCACCAGGTCCTTGCCGCGGAGGA
>JASHYQ010000274.1 GCA_030042955.1 Thermoplasmata archaeon | reverse complement strand
CCGCGGCCCGGCGGCGAAGGCGTCTGGTCGTGTTCAAGGAATCTGGGCTCCCCGCCGGGACCCAGTGGTCGGTAGCCCTCGACGGGAGCGTCCAGAAGGCCGAAGAGGATGCCATCACGTTCAGCGTAGCCCCCGGAACCCATGCCTACAGTGTCGGCGCCGTCGGAGGCTTCGTGCCGTCCCCGGAATCGGGTCCGATCGAAGTGAAGAGCGAATCGGTCGGCGTACGCATCAGGTTCGACCCGTCCCGTCCGAAGACCTGAGCTGCCGTTCCTCACCCGACCTGCTCGACTACGCTAGGGGACGGTTCGACGACGAGCTCGTCCCCGTCCCCCTCTCCACCGTCGCCGTCTTCGCCCTCCTCCGGCCTCCCGGGCTTGGCGGGAAATCTGGGGTACTCCATCCTCGCCGGAGTTGTGGTTGTAAGCTTGGCCATTCTGGCGATAATCGTTCTCTCCCGGGAATCGAAGCAGAAGCATGACCGCCCATCCGCCGCCCCCTGACGCTGGCCATCTTCCCGCAGTCCAGAGCCATCGCCAGAATGCCATCAGCGAGGTCTCCCTGCGACTGCCTCGACCTTGGTCGGACGGTATCATGGACTGGAACGAGGCCACATCGGAACTGCGCCGCGGAAGGTTTCTTAGGGCTCCCGGGTTTCGTTGAACCGTGCGCCGTCGGATGGCGATTCTTGTTGCGATTGCGGTGGGCGCAGTCCTCGCGTTCCTCACCGCGGGGACGTTTTTCACCCTCGTCGCACTCCTCGTCCTACTCGTTGCTAGCGTCGTGGTAGCCCGAAAGGGCCGTGGTACCACTTCCCGACGCGCCCCGCCAAAGCGAACGTAGGTTTTGTCGCCCGCGCGACCGTCACGCTTCAGTTTAGCTGGGCCAACTCTCTCCCTGGCCGCTCCGAGGGCCGCCGAGGCCGTTAGACCAGCGAAGAGGTCAGGACACCAGGGGGTTGACGCCCGCCGCACGTCAGTTCCAAGCCACCTGCGCGTGAACGGCGGGTCCGCCTTCTCAGGGACTCGCGCGAACGCAGCTCGAACCCTAGGCCTACTTCATCCGCGCCGTCCACCGGGTCCCTTTCTTGCGAGCGTGATGGCCGTCGCCGCTGCGGCAACGCCTGCGGCTGCTATCGCCCCCGGAATCAGGAACGGCGAGGATACTAGAGAACTCCAAAACGAGGACGGCGTCGTGACGTTGAAGTAAATCTCGCCCATCGCGAAGGCCGGCATCACGACGTCCAACCCGGCCACGTCTTCCGATAGGGGACTCTCCGCGATAGTCGCCAAACAGGTCGTTTCGGAGCCATATTGGTCCGAGTCGTCGGTCGCTGGAGTCGCGAGATCTACCGTGGGCGAGCAACTCCCTGTATTCGTCGAGTACGGTCCAGCGGGCATCACCCAGAAGATCCAGCTGCACCAGCCTCCTCCCGCTTGGTTCGGACCAAGGTCGAAGGTAGCGTTCCAGAAGTCCATGGGTCCCGGACCTCCCCTCCAAATACAGGGGGACGGGCCGACTGGATTGTCGTACGGTGCCTGCAATGTATTCCAGCTGGACACGGGAGCATCGAGGTTGTTATCCAGGCCGATAATGCCGCTGTCCAGCTCAGACGAGTTGTTCGTGAGATACCCCAGGCCATACGTGTGGACCGGAACCGAGGACGTCCAGGACGGGAGCTTCGCGGACGTGACGTTCATGGATGCCGTCACGGCGGTGCCGTAGATCTCGAAATCGCCGGACGGATCTAGATAGACGATGGCGGAAGAGGCTGCGGTGAGTCCCGATACGTTGTCTCGGATGAGAAGGATTACGCTATAGACTTCCGGACCGGCCAGGGGTTTGCCCGACCACTCACCGAAGCCGTAGGACTGAAAAGTGTACGTGAACAGGTCGTTAGGGAACGACGAAAAGTTGGTCGACTGGCAGGTTGGTCCAAGGGGCTCTGGGTCGTAGCCATTCCCACAAACAATCCAGTCGTACGACAGTACTGGTTCGGTGACAGGATGCGTGACGCGAGCAGTCCAGCCTTGGTTCCTGGCTTCGAAGGTGACCGTCATTGGGGGAGGTTGAGGTCCGGTCCATTGCTCCGGGGTGATCTGAGCGTTGACGAATTCGTTGCCATAGCCAATCTGTGCCGGCGGCAGGGCCGGCGCGATGAACCCGGTTTCGATAGCAGTCGAGTTCGCACTCGTGGAAGCAAGGGTCAGCGCGAGTGCGGAGAGAAGCAAGCCATAGACAAGAGGGGAATTACCCCGAATCCCTTCGGTCCGACCCCGCGCGGAGAGTTGGCGCATTGAGAAAGGCCCTACCGGCCCCCCGCAAAAGTATCTTGCCCTCTGGGACCAGATCCCCTGTCACGGGCCAGTCCCGGTAGTTAGTCGTTCGGGTACCTCTCGTGAACGGTGCCGATTACACCATGGGATGATTCGCTCGCTGCAGCATCAAATCAAGACTGGAGTGACCCGGGATTGTTCCCCCTCGTCGGATCTCCCTGGCCACGGAGAACATTGAATTCGCTTAGTCCGCTCGGTCACGCCACAGCACACTTTACGATCCGGCGTCCTTCCTAGCGCGTACGTGCTCGAGAGGTCCGACTAAGTCGCGACACATCCCCCTGCCGTGAAGGTCATCAGCTTCGAGGCGTAGGTGGTGACCGCAGATGGGACGCCGCTCGAAGCTCGCCTGGAGGGCAGTCGGCGCCTGCATTATCGGACTCTTCGTGGCCACCTTTCTCGCCGCGATTCTCGGTCCGTTTGTTCCCCGTTCAACCGTCGCCTCCCTTGCCCTGCTTGTCACGTGGGCTGTTGTGTCGTCTGGCTTGTACTGGTGGTTCAGCCGCCGAGTCGCGCCCAGATCCTCCGAATCAAAGCCACTGGGGTAGCGCGTCCCGAGCATCGCCTCTCCCCCCTCTCGCGAGGGAAGTACGATGTCAGCAAGCACCCGCAACAGCTGCGCTGGTGAGCAAGACGGCCCTTGCGGTGTCGAGTCCGGGCGCCATTCCGTTTCTCATCGCCGTCGACTCCACCATCTGCTTCCGGACTTTTCACTGGGTTTCCAGAATGACGGGTCGGCCCCGCGCCCCGGTCTCGACCCCCGGTTCGTCTCCGGGTGTACGACAATCCCACGGCAGGAGGAGTGGGCCGAGTCCTCAGATCAGCGGCGCAAAGAAGCTCAGCGTGCCCGTCACGTGAACCGCCTCGGCCTGGGCGCCATACATCTCGAACTGGTAGGTGCCTGCGCGGAAGACGAAGACGCTTCCGGAGCCGCTCGCGGCGGCTGACGTGTAGAGCGACATGCCCGATGGGCCGACTAGCGAGAAGGTGACCGTACCCCCATTGTTGGTGTGCCAAGAAAAGCGGAACATTCCCGACTGAGCGGGCGTGTAGTTCGCGTAGTGGGTCGTCTGCACGCTCCCGAAGTTTGACAGGTTGGCCGAGTAGGAGGAGGTCTGCGCGAAGGATACGGTTGAGAACACGACTATCACTACGAGGACGGTTACGATCACGGCGACAACCGGGAGGCGAGCACCGGAGGCCATGCCGGGGAACGCGGGTTCGGCCACGAGCACCGTGAACCAGGCACGTTTATTTCGCTGTGGCTAAGCAGTCATGGGGGGGTAGGGTCGCATCCCTTATCCTCGACGACGTTCGGCACGGGTCTTGCAAGCATGCCGGGACCCTCAAGAGGGCGGCCGTCTCCCGGCGTTCCAACCGAGCTGGGCTGGTGCCTAAATATTCTGAAGACAGGCACCGTCTTATGGCAAGTCCCGACGAAACGCCTCAGGAAGCGTTCCTCCGAAAAGGCGTGGACGCCTCCAAGCGGATGAGTTACGCA
>JASHYQ010000273.1 GCA_030042955.1 Thermoplasmata archaeon | reverse complement strand
GAGGCGCCGGACCCGTCTACGAAACTCGGCGACCGCTGCACCTGGCATGCCTGGCCGGCTTTCAGGGACGCGGCGAAGGGCGCGGCCGTCTCCGGTTCGACCGCGACGACGCGAACGGAGGAGTTGAGGGCCTTCAATGCTGACGCGATACCAGTGACCAGGCCACCGCCGCCGATCGGAACGAAAACCGACTCCACCTCCGGAAGATCCTCGAAGATTTCGAGTCCAATGGTCCCGTTCCCTGCGATCATGTCAGGGTGGTTGAACGGAGGAACGTAGAGCCTCTCCCGGAGCGGGGGGTACACCCCGTTGAGCGTGATATCCCAGACCTCGTCCCAGGGGAGCTGCAAGATTTCGGCTCCGAACCGTCGGATGCCAGCGAGTTTCGCTTCAGGTGCGGTGTCGGGGACTATGGTGGTGCACGGTACGCGCAGACCTTGGGCATGCCAGGCAAGTGCCTGGGCCATGTTGCCGGCGCTGGTAGTGTAGACCCCTTTGACCGGTCCCCGCTCGAGGGCCGCAAGAATCGAGTTCCCCGATCCCCTCACCTTGAACGATCCGGTCGGCTGCAGACTCTCGAGCTTGAGAAAAACTCTGCGCCGGCCATCGGACGAATCGAGCGGAACCAGGGGCGTGCGAAGAACCGACGTACCCAACCTATCGCGTGCGGTTCGGATTGCCTCCAGAGAGATCGGTTCGACAGCTGCCATTCATTCACCCGAACCAATCCAGCTACATGGGTTCAGTTGTTCCGACGGAACCCAGGCTCGTCCGGTGCGGACCGGTGGCCGCTATGGTGGGTGCACCGACTCAGTCTCTTGTGGGTTGTACCCGACGCGGCACCTATCCCTCACCGGTTACGGTGACTCCTTCGGCGCCCCGTCCGTGGCGGTTAGTGAGGACCCTCTGCCTTCCGGGCTGGGCTCCTGGAATCCTATGCTGGCGCTAGTAGAGCCCTCTGTCGAAGTTCCCAGCCTTTGAGCCATGCCGGCCGTCGGGCCTGGGCTACGATTTCACCGAAGAGCGCTTTCGCATTCGAGGGGCCGAAAACGAGACTATCGGCACATAGATATCCTATCAACCGGGTCCACGGCGGCTCTGGTGGGGTCCTTGGCCGGGGGGACGAAGCCGTGGGTCGTTGTCGCGGTCCTTGCCCTTGCTATGCTCGGCTGGGTGGGAACCGGGGCCACAGGTGCTCTTGCGTCGACCGCCGAACCGCCTTTAGAGCCCTCCACCACTTCGGCCGTTCTGTCGAGCCCTGCCCCAGCCCCCTCGGCCAATGCTTCCTCGCCCCCTGTCGCCGGGCCGCCCAACGCCGCGGCGACGATGGCAGCCCACGCGATGGCCGCCGCCCGCGCGGCCGGCGTGAAGCCGGACGTAGTTTACATTCCGCGTCCATCGGCGACCCCGGCACAGATCGCCGAGATTGCAGAGGACGGCACGGTCGCCCCACTTTACACGGCTAGCCCAGCCCCGATGGGGTTAGCGTACTACGGGCTGAGCGGGACCGGGACGGGTTCCCCGATCCCGACCACCCTGACCACGACAGCCCTCCAGGGCACCGTGGACGTGGCCGACGTCCAGGGCGCGGACCTTTTCCAGGCGGCGCCCGACAGTTTCAGCATCCAACTGAACGCAGTCCTCACTGACGTGACGCTGCTCGGAACTCCGGGCTACACTTTCTGGACCCAGGGCATCGCCACGTACTTCCCATCGACCGAGTCCCTGTTGCTGGTCACGAACATTTGGAACTTCTCTGGGGCCGCGATTTCCTCAAACGCCCTCGAATACACGAGCCTCGCCGAGGGGGCCGTTGACGACTTTTCCGACTACGGCGCGCTCGGATTCTACTACTCCGAGACAACCGTAGGACCCGTGTCCGAGCCGTTCGACCTCACCCTCACCATGACGTCGGGGCTCGCGTCCGATGATTACACGACAAATTCAGTGACCTTCGGGGCCTCGGTGACCAGCGAGGATGGTAGCTACAGCTATCCGGATCTGGACCAGGTCGTCTTCAATTCGGTCTCACCCACCAGCCCCGCGAGCGTCCTGACCCCCTCCCCTTATACCGCGAGCGGGACCGAACTCAACCCCCTCGATCTAACCGACGACTTCGAGCTCGTGATCTGCGGACCTGGAGGGGGTAGCAACGTCGATCTCAGCACCGCCGACGCCACGCTGGGGTTGGCCTACTACGACGGGAGCAGCTTCGTCGCGGTTCCCGCAGCGTACAGCTACGGCGGCGACACGGGCGAGTCATCGATCGGCGCGAACGTCGCCTGGAGCGACGCCCCCGGAGGGCCCGCCGGCCTCACTGATTATGGAACGATGGACACGGGCCCGTCGATCTTGAGCGGTCTCTGGGGTACCGGGGCACCGGAAGGGACTTCCCCCTTTACCCTCAATGAGAACCCGGCCAACGCGTTCAACTTCTTCGTCTACTACGGCACGGATTCCTTCTCGACCCCGATCGTCTCGCAGTACGAGTACGCCCCGAGCATGGACACGACCACGTTCTACCTGATGCCCGGAAGCTGGAGCATCCGCTCCGAGCTCTCCGGCTATTCGCCCTCGGTCAGCAACTTCTACATCGACCCCCCGAGCTCCGCGAGTCCCCATCCCGGAGTTCTCGAAGCCTACGAGGTCGCGGCGGGCGGAATCAACTCCGAGAGCCTAGACCCCTCTGTCTGCTACGCCACCGTCTGCGCAGAGCCGTTGGCCAATGTCTACGAAACCCTCGTCACCTACGACGGCAGCGACTCCTCCCAGTTCCTGCCTCTGCTCTCGACCTGCGTTCCGGGGGCCGGCGAATTCTCTCCGTCCTCGGTCTCCTGCCAGAGCCTCTACGGACAGAGCCTGATCGTGGACAATCCTTCGACCGGCCTTCCCGAGTACTGGACGTTTCCGATCGACGAGAACGCCCGATTCTACGACGCGAGCACTGGCATGAGCTGGCCGGTGTACCCGTCCGACGTGATGTTCTCCTTCGCACGGACGATGAGTTATGCGAATCTGCCGGGGCCCGGAGTAAATCCGGGGTGGATCCAGGCTCAGGCCCTCCTTCCTTCCGGAGATCCGAGCTTTGACGGTGGCATCCATGCTCCGTACGACAACACGCCCTCGAATATCCTCAGCTCGATGCTGGTGAACGATTCCACCTACTGTCCCGCCGCGGCGCTGGCCGGGAACGGCTGCATCACCTTCGTGGCCGATGGTGGCGGCACCGACTGGCCGTTCTTCCTTCAGCTGGTCACCCAGCCGTGGGGCGCCGGCATCCAATCCTGTGGCTGGGTCTCGTACGAGGGTGCGGGTCTCCCTGATTTCCCGGGGACGCCGGCGCCCGGGGGCGACGGGCCATGCCTGCTCCCGGGAGAGGCCACGACCACCAGCAGCGCCGCGTTCCAGTCAGCTGTCAGCGCGATTGGTGCGACGGGGTGGGACAGCTATCAGCTGCTGGCCGATGATTCTCCGAGAGTCGAGGGGCAACTTCAGTACGCGACGGTAGGTTCAGGGCCGTACTACCTCGCATCAATCTTTCCGGGCACGAGCTATTCACTTGAGGCGAATCCCGCCTACGCCCAGCCGGACTGCTCGGCGGTGGCATCATGCTACCCATCCCCCCAGACGTACGTGCCGAGCGTCGTCGTCAACTGGGAGTCGACTGACGCCACGGGCATCTCGGAGTACGAGGCCGGCGAGGCGGACTTCGCAACGATCTCTCCGAGCGACACCCCCACCCTGCTGGAGCTGCAATCGGATGGAGAGATCGGGTTCATCGACACCCCAAGTTTCACGGAGTTCTTCCTCCCGTTCGACCTCAACTTCAACGCGGAGGGCGAGGGGGATATCGACCCGATAGGGGGGATCAACATCCCCGCCGACTTCTTCTCGAGCATCTCCCTTCGGAATTTCTTGACTCACGCCTGGCCGTACGCCACGATTAACGCCACCCTGAACAGTCAAGACGGGGTCAGCTACGGGTTCAACTACGGGGGCCCGATCCCTCAGTTCATGGGGGACTTTTACCCCCAGAACGTGAGCTTCCCATCGACCGATCCCGACACGAACCCGAGCGACGGGGGGGGTGCGGCATGGTGGTGGGCGCAGGCAAACAATCCCTCCTCACCTGACTACGACCCGGAACTCACAGCTTGCACGGCCTCATCCCCCTGCAAGTTCCCGATCGTGGGCTTTGAAAACAGTCCCACGCAGGACAGTGCGTTCGCGCTCTACATCAGTGAGATCGACAGCCTGACCGGCGGGGCCCTCCAACCGTACACCTTCGATGACGCGAACCTGTTTGGCGACGCGGCTCAGGGCGACCTGCCGTACTACTCCGCCGGATGGGCACCAGACTATGCGGACCCGACAGACTATCTCCAGCCGCTCGTGCTGCAGAGCAGCGGCCTCTACGCCGGCGCGGACTCCGTTCCCGAGCAGTTGGCCTTGTCCCAGTACAACAGCCCCTCGTGCGGCTACTCGTCGTTCAGTGCCACCGACTGGACCAGCCTTATCTACTGGGCGAAGGACGGGCCGATCCCGAGTGACTGCCAGGGTGTCGCCTACTCCATCGCAGTGAGCTATGGAACGTGGACGGACTTCCAGCCTCAGGGCTCTCAGCGGACGCTCGTCTACAATCTCGTCGAGCAGATTCTCAACGAGCTGGCGCTCTACACGTGGAACTACCAGGCGAACGAGGTAGAGTCCTACGCAACCTGGATCGATCCCGCGACAGTGAACACCAACCCGATGGTCGGAGGCAGCGGGGACCAGCTGTGGTTCAACATCGGCGAAGCCACCAGCCTCGACGTCAACCTGCCCACCGATGTCTCGGCGGGAGTATACACGCCCCTCTGGGCGTTCAACAACGCGCAGGTTGCTCTGCTCTCCCCGTCCGGCCTCGGCACCCCGACGGAGCCGTATGTGTTGATGAATGACCAACCCGCCCCTCTCTCGCCCAGCTTCGGGTTGTACAACGACTACGGGTTCCCGGTCTTTCCGGGGGTCTTCCTCGAAGACACGAGCGCCTGGGTGGAGCTGTACGAACCTCCGAGCTTTGCGGCCGACACGAACGATTCTCAGTACTGGGGCGACGACCTTCCCCCGACGAACGACCTCCAGTATTGGTTCTGGGGCGTCAGCCACGTCGCGCTCGTGGATGCGGCGAACATCAGCGGGTGGTTCGGCGCCGCGACGTATACCCCATTGTACTTCAACTCGTTCAATGTCGTCTTCTACGATTCGGAAAACAACTTGGTCGGGAACGACTCGTTTTTCACTGAGGGCCAAGGGTTGTTGATGTACACCCAGGCCTACGAGCCTGACTACAACACCATCTGGGGAAACGAGTTCATCCAGGTCGACCCGCCGTTCGGATGTCCAGCCTCGGGCAACTGTCTCGCGCTTCTTCCCTACGAGTTCGGTCTCGGCCTGGAGATCGGCGAGGATTACGACCTCGTCTACAACAACCTGTTCGCCACTCCGACCACAGCCTGGTTGCTGCCGCTCAACCTCGTCAGCGGCGCACCCGAGCTCTATCCCGATAACCAGTGGAACATCGCCTCCCAGCCCGCGTACATGGTGCACTACCTCGACGGGGGAGGGACTCTCGAATCG
>JASHYQ010000272.1 GCA_030042955.1 Thermoplasmata archaeon | reverse complement strand
GCCGCGGTCGGCGCGGCGACCGCGGCGACGGGCTGGTGGTGGTAGACGACCTCTGCGCGCGGGAACAGGGGCCGTTCCTCGTCCCGCGCCCCGGCCGGGAGGAGACGGTCCAGGTCGTCCGGTCCGACCGCGACGACGCCGGGCAGGGCCCGGGCCGCGGAGAGGTCGATGGCCCGTACCGTGCCGTGGGCCACGGGGGCAGGGACCAGCGCGCCCCAGAGCATTCCCGGGACGTCGAGGTCGGTCCCGTAGACCGCCGCGCCGTGGAGCTTCACCTCGCCGTCGGGCCGGATCGGAGGCGCGGAGGCCGTCATGGGCCTCCCGGGACGAGGCGGTCGACGGCGCGGACGATCGAGGCGTAGCCCGTGCACCGGCAGAGGTTGCCGCCGAGCGCTTCGAGCAGCTCGGCCCGGGACGCCACGCCGCCTCGCTCGCGGATCATCCCGGCGAGGGACATCACGAACCCCGGCGTGCAGTACCCGCACTGCAGCGCGCCCGCGGCGGCGAAGGCGGAGCGGATGCGTGCGACGACCGCGTCCTCCGGTCCGGCCTCGATGGTCGTGACCGACCGGCCGTCGACCTCCTTCGCGAGCGTGAGACAGGAGAGCGTGCTCTCCCCGTCGACGAGCACCGTGCAGGCGCCGCAGCCTCCCGTCCGGCACCCCTCCTTGGTCCCTTTCATGCCGAGGCGCCAGCGGAGCGTGTCGAGTAGGCGTTCGTCGTCGGGGAGGCCCGGAAGGTCGAACGGTCGTCCGTTCACGATCAGGCGAGGCGGAGGGCGCGTCATCCGGGGAACTCCGGGGCCTGGAGCACGGAATCGACGGCGCGGACGAGGAGCGCGCTGACCGCGCGTCGGCGGTACTCTTCGGAGGCCCGTCGGTCCGTCACGAACGGTGCCTGCTCTCCGGCGAGACGGGCCGCGCGCCGAACCGCCTCGGGACCGGGCGCCCCGGTGCCGAGGACGCGAGCGGGCTCCGGAAGGAGGAGGGGGCGCGGGGGGACCCCGCCGACCGCGACGCGCCACGCATGGTCCGCTGGGGAGAAGGCGAGGGCGACGGCGACCTGGGAGATGTCGTTCGCGGGCCGGACCCGTTGCCAGAAGTAGGCGGACGGTCGCGCCTCGGGGAACCGGATGGACCGGACCAGCTCGCCCGGCGCGAGGTCGACCTGGCGCGAGGACCGGAGGAACCGGTCGACCAGGACCCGGCGGTCGCCCCGAGGCCCGACGAGGTCGAGCTCGGCATCGAGCGAGAGGAGGACGGGGATGAGGTCGGAGGCGGGCGCGGAGCGCACGACGTTCCCGCCGAGCGTTGCCCGGTGGCGGAGGGCGACGCTCCCGACCGCCTGAACGGCCTGCGCGAGGCCCGGGAAGCGTTGGGCGACCTCAGGGTCCTGCTCGAGCGCGCGCAGGGGAAGCGTGCTGCCGACCGTCAGCTGGTTGCCGGTCCAATCGAGCGTCCTCCAGGGCAAGCGTCGCAGGGAGATGACCCGACGCGGATTCGTCCGGTGGTCGTCGAGGTCGTTCAGGAGGTCGGTCCCGCCGGCGAGCACGCTCGCCTCGCCCGGCCCCGCCGTGCGGAGGGCAGCCATCGCCTCCTCGACGCTGCTCGGGACGACCAGTTCGAACGGGGCCATCGCCTCCGAACGACGCGGACCACGCTTAGCGTTTCGTCCGATGCCGGGTCGTGCGCCTTCCCCGGCTTTATTATCCCGGGATTGGCTGGGGCACTCACTCGGCATGCCGTTCGAACTTTCGTTGCGTTACAGCACACCGCTGACCCCGATCGCCGACCTCGATGAGGTGCTCCGGGAATTCCTGCGGCTGGTGGGGTACCTGCCGGAGGGCGAGGAGGGACGAGGCTCCGAGGGGCCGGTCGCCTCGAGCCTCGCCTACCGACTGGTCCGGGAATGCCTCCTGCGGGACCCCCCGCGGGCGTGGTACATCGACGAGCTGACCGCGGTCCTGAAGACGTCGAAACCGACCGTCTACCGGCACATCAACAAGCTAAAGGCGCTCGACCTCCTCGAAGAGGTCGGAGGCGTCGCCGACGGGAAGGGGCGCAAGGGGTACCGGCTGCGGTACGGGAACCTCGCCCGCGCGTGGGACTTCACGGAAGCGAACGCCCAGAACGCACTGCGACGGTACCGGGAGACGGTGAATCACTTGCAAGGGTTGGTCGAGAAGCGGCTGAGCGAGACCCCCGCGCCGAGAGCGACCCCCGCCCGGGAACGGGGAGGGGGCCGATGACGGCCGCCGCGCCTTCCGCGAAGAAAGCGCTGGTCGGGCTCACGCCCGGCTCGCGCGTCCGTGTGCGCTCGGCCGGACCGGACGACACCGCGATCGACTCCACCGGCGTCTTCCGCGGCCTGGTCTCGATCGGAGGCGACAACACGCTCGCCATCGAGCTCGAGGGAGGAGCCGGCGAGGAGAAGGGACGGGTCCGGCTCGTGCCGGTTCCCGCGGTCCTCGCCATCGACATCCTCGAGGCCGCGAAGCCGGAAGAGGAGAAACGGACCGACCCGGCCGCCTCCGCCGCCTACTTCCGCTAGGGGCCGACTGACACGGGCTTGCTGGGAGTTTCGTCGCGGGGCGTGCCCGCGATTTCGAACCCAGGTCGTCG
>JASHYQ010000271.1 GCA_030042955.1 Thermoplasmata archaeon | reverse complement strand
GCTCATCGTCGGCGGCGGACCGGCGGGCCTCAGCGCGGCCGCGGAGCTGGCCGCGCACGGCCTGGGCGTGACGGTCTGCGACGACAAGCCGGAGCTCGGAGGCAAGCTCGCCCTGCAGACCCACAACTTCTTCGGCTCGGCCGGGGCCGGCCATGCCGGTCGCCGAGGTACCGAGATCGGCGAGATCCTCGCCTCCGAGGTGCGGTCGAAGCCGGGCGTGGACCTCTGGACCGATTCGCCGGTGGTCGGCGTGTTCGACGCCGGGCGCGTCGGGGTGGTCCGGCGGGGCCGGTTCACCGCGGTCCGGCCGAGGGCGCTCTTGGTGGCCGCCGGGGCGCGCGAGCGTGCGCTCGGCTTCGTCGGGAACGACCTGCCCGGGGTCTACGGCGCGGGCGCGTTCCAGACGCTCGTCAACCGAGACCAGGTCCGGCCCGCCCAACGGGTCCTCATCATCGGCGGCGGGAACGTCGGCCTGATCGTCGCCTATCAGGCCCTGCAGGCCGGCATCGACGTCGTCGCGCTGGTCGAGATCCTCCCCGAGGTCGGCGGCTACAAGGTCCACCGGGACAAGATCGTCCGTCTGGGCGTTCCGGTGTACACCTCGCACACCGTGCTCCGGGCCGAGGGCAAGGACCACGTGGAACGCGTGCTCATCGCGAAGGTCGACGATCATCTCCGCCCTATCCTCGGCACCGAGGCGACCTTCGACGTGGACACCGTGCTGGTCGCCGTCGGCCTCGCTCCCGTGAACGAGCTGTACCGGGAGGCCCAGCGGATGGGGATGCGCGCCTACGTGGCGGGGGACGCCGACGAGATCGCGGAAGCCTCCGCCGCCATGTTCTCGGGCAAGATCGTCGCACGCCGCATCCTGCGGGAGCTCGGTCTTCCGGTCGAGACGCCCGAGGAGTGGCAAGTGACGCGCACGCTGCTGGCCTCTCGACCCGGGCCGGTCAAGGGGAGCTATCCGGTACCCGAGGGGCTCCGCGTCTACCCCGTGCTGCGTTGCGCCCAGGAGATACCGTGCGACCCGTGCACGACGGTCTGCCCCGAGGAGAGCATCGTCATCCCGGAAGGGAACATCCTGGGGCGGCCGAAGCTTGTCGGGGATTGCGTGGGTTGCCTCAAGTGCGTCGTCGTCTGCCCCGGGCTGGCCATCACGATGGTCGACCGGCGAACCGGTCCCACCGGGGTGAGGGCGAAGGTCACGGTCCCGTGGGAGATGCCGGACGAGTTCGCCCGGCCGGGCGAGCTCGTGACCACCACCGGGACCGAGGGCGAGGTGGTAGGAACCGGCAAGGTCGTTCGGATCCTCTCCGCCAAGGCGTTGCGCCAGCGCCGGCTCCTCGTGCTCGACGTACCGGCATCGGAGGCGGACCGGGTCGCGGGGGTACGCGTCCGTACCCCCACGCCCCCGACCCCGACGCCGCAGAGCGTCCCGGTCGACCTTGGAGAGGCGATCGTCTGCCGCTGCGAACGCGTGCGTCGGGCGGACCTGGACGAGTACCTGGAGGCCACCAAGGCACGGGACATGAACGCGGTGAAGGCCGGCCTCAGGACCGGGATGGGGCCGTGCGGGGGCAAGACCTGCGGGGAGCTCATCGGCCGGATCTTCCGGGAGCGCGGCGAGGAACCGAGCGCCATCACTCGGCCGTCGCACCGTCCCTTCGTCGAAGAGGTCCCCATCACCTCCTTCCTGAGAGGGGACGATGGCGAGCGCTGAGTTCGACGCGATCGTCATCGGCGCCGGCTCGGTGGGCAATCCCACCGCCTACTTCCTGGCCCGCGAGGGGGCACGGGTCCTCGTCCTGGACGAGCTCTCGGCCTCGGGCCAGGGCCAGAACAAGGCCGCGATCGGGGGTGTGCGCGCGACCCACTCGGACCCCGCCAAGATCCGGACCGCCGAACTCAGCCTTGAGGTGTTCTCGCGCTGGAAGGAGGAGACCGGGACCGACATCGGCTGGAAGAAGGGCGGCTACTGCTTCCCGGCCTACGACGAGAAGATCGAGGCGACGCTCCGGGGGCTCCTGCCCGTCCAGAAGGCGCACCGGCTCGCGATCGATTGGCTGGGGACGGAGGAGATCCGACGCGTCGTTCCCGGGATCAACCCGGAGGGCCTGCGGGGAGGGACCTATTCGCCGGACGACGGGCAGGTGAACCCCCTCGCCGCCTCGGAGTCGTTCACCCGCGAGGCCCTCCGTCACGGCGCGCAGTACCGCTACCGCGAGAGGGTGGTCGACCTGCGGGTCGAGGACCACACGGTGACGGGGGTGCGGACCGACTCAGGAGAGTATCGGGCGCCGGTCGTGGTCAACGCCTCGGGCGCGCACGCGTCGCAGGTCTCGGCGCTGGCGGGCGTCTCCACGCCCATCCTGCCCGAGAGCCACGAGGCCGGCATCTCGGCCCCGGTGCGGCCGTTCCTCGACCCGCTGGTGGTGGACCTGCGCCCGGGGCCCGAGGGCCGCACGGCCAACTTCTACTTCGGACAGGACGCCCACGGCCAGGTCATCTTCTGCTACTCCCCGAAGGAGAAGATCCCGGGCGAGAACCGGAGCTCGACGTTCGAGTTCATGCCGATCGCCGCGGCCCGCCTCGTGAACCTGCTGCCGCGGCTCCGCAACCTCATGATCCGCCGGGTGTGGCGGGGCCTCTATCCGATGACCCCGGACGGCAACCCCCTCGTCGGCTGGGCCCCGGGGGTCACCGGACTTCTCCTCGGGGTCGGCCTGTGCGGTCAGGGGTTCATGCTGGGTCCCGGTGTCGGCATGAACCTGGCGTCCCTCGTCCTGCACGGCCGACCGGTGATCGACCCGGACGTCTTCCGCCTCCTGAGCCCGGCGCGCGACCTCTACGCCGGGACGAGGGAGTCCCTACGCTGAGGCGCTATCTCGTGGGGGTCGGGGGCGAGCGCAGGACGAACTCGTTCCCGTCCGGGTCGGCGATGACCGCGAGGGTGGAGACGAATCCCGGGGGACGGATC
>JASHYQ010000027.1 GCA_030042955.1 Thermoplasmata archaeon | reverse complement strand
TTCGCCCCCGGCAGCGTGGACGCGAGCCTCCTTGTGCACGTCCTCCACCTGCTCGACCACCCCGAGAGCGCGCTCCAAGAGGCGACCCGGGTAGGGCGGCTCGGGGCGTTCGCCCTCGTCCATCCCGCCCGTGGCGAGGCGGAGCCGACCTCCCCCGAGCGGGAAGCGGCGCGCCGGGTCGTCTATCGGATCCTCGCGGAGCGCGGCTACCCCCTGCCCCCCGGCGCCCAGGGCGGGCCTCCCGTGAAGGAGCGGGCGGTCCTCGCTCGGAACCCCCCGGACCGGTTGACGGTCGTCAGCGACCGGATGGTGACCGAGCCGGTCGCGAAGCGGTTGGACATGCTCGCCCGGGGAGCGAGCCGGCACACGATGCGCATCCCGCCCGAGGAGCTCCGGCGCGCGGTCGACGCGGCCCGCGCGGAGGTCGGGGACCGGACCATCACCTATCGACGGGTCGAGGCGCTCGCCGTCTGGTCCGCGAAGAGCCTCGCCTCCCGGCCGCCCGGCCCAGTGCCAGCCTAACGGGCGAACCGGTGGTCCATGACGTACGGAAGAACGCCGCCGGCGCGGTAGTAGTCGAGCTCGGTCGCGTTGTGCAACCGGACGTCGAGCAGGACCTTGCGCGTCCGTCCCTGAGCATCCGTGGCCTGGAGCTCGACCGAGGCCCCGGGTCCGAGTTCCTCTCCCGGCGGCAGCACGAGGTCGAACGATTCCCGCCCGGTAAGCCCGAGCTTTGCCCAGCTGTCGCCGGGTCGATACGAGAGCGGGAGGACGCCCATCTCGATGAGGTTCGTGCGATGGATCCGCTCGAAGCTCTCGGCGATCACCGCCCCCACCCCGAGGAGACGCGGGCCTTTCGCCGCCCAGTCCCGGGAGCTCCCCTGGCCGTAACTCTTGCCCGCGAACACGAGGAGCGGAGTCCCTTCCGCGCGGTACCGCTGCGCGGCGTCGAACACCGTCATCTTCGTGCCCTCGGGAAGATGCACGGTAAACCCCCCCTCCTGCGGCTTCACGAGGTCGTTCTTCAGCCGAACGTTGGCGAAGGTACCCCGCACCAGGACCTCGTGATGGCCCCGGCGCGCGCCGTAGGTGTTGAACTCCGAGCGCGGCACGCCGCGGGACTCGAGATACTTTCCCGCGGGCGTATCCTCGGGGATCTCTCCCGCGGGGGAGATGTGGTCCGTCGTCACGCGGTCCCCGAGGACGAGGAGCGCGCGAGCGCCGTGGACGACCCGCTCGTTTCGCGGCAGCCAGGGCGGGGGGAGCTGCAGGTAGGGAGCCTCGGCCAGGTAGGTGGAGTCCGGGGACCAGGCGTACCGGGCACCGACCGGAGGATGGAGGGACTCCCAGTGGGCGTCGCCGACCTCGATGGCGGCATACTTCTCCTGGAACATCGACGGAGCGAGGCTCGCCTCGACGATCTTCCGGACCTCCTCGGCCGAGGGCCAAAGGTCGCGGAGGTAGACGGCGGTCCCGTCCGGGCGATGGCCGACCGGCTCCTCCGCGAGATTGATGTTCATCCGCCCAGCGAGCGCGTACGCCACCACGAGCATCGGGGAGGCGAGGTAGTTCGCCCGGACTTCGTTCTGGATCCGAGCTTCGAAGTTCCGGTTCCCGCTCAGGACGGCCGCGACGTAGAGGCCCCGTTCCTCGACCTGCTGCGAGACCGCGGCAGGAAGCGGCCCCGAGTTCCCGATGCAGGTCGTGCACCCGTACCCGACCAGCGCGAACCCGAGGTCGGCGAGGGGTCGCAGGAGGCCGGCCTTCTCGAGGTAGGCGGTGACGACCTTCGAGCCCGGCGCGAGCGAGGTCTTCACATGCGGCGGCACGCGGAGTCCCGCGGCGAGCGCGTTCCGGGCGATGAGCCCAGCCCCGACCATCACGGACGGGTTCGACGTGTTCGTGCAGCTGGTGATCGCCGCGATCACGACCGACCCGTCGTCCACGGGAAGCTCCCGGGAGGCGGTCGGCCCGGTGACGGTGGCTGGATGGCCCTTCCGGTAGCTCGCCAGGGAGGCCGCGAACGACGTCGCCGCGTCGGTCAGCGCGACGCTCTCCTCCGGGTTCCGGGGTCCGGAGATCGTCGGGACGACGCTCCCGAGGTCCAGACGGACGACGCGGTCGTAGTCGATGGAATCCGGAGCCGGCGAGCCCCAGAGACCCGTCGCTCGGGCGTAGGCCTCCACGAGCTCGACCTGGGCCGCCTCGCGGCCCGTCGCCCGGAGGTAGGCGATCGTCGCCTCGTCGATCGGGAACAGGGCCGCGGTCGCGCCGTACTCCGGGCACATGTTCGAGATCGTGGCCCGGTCGGGCACCGAGAGCACCGTGACCCCAGGACCGAAGTACTCGACGAACTGGTCCACCACGCCCGTCTCCCGCAGGAGGCGGGTCACGGTCAGGACCAGGTCGGTCGCGGTCGCGCCCGGGGCGAGGGTTCCGGTCAGTTCGACGCCGACGACGACCGGTCGGGGCAACGTGTACGGTTCCCCGAGCATGACGGCCTCGGCCTCGATCCCTCCGACGCCCCAGCCGAGGACCGAGACCCCGTTGACCATCGTCGTGTGGGAATCGGTGCCGAGGAGGGTGTCGGGGAAGGCGACCGCGTCGACCCCCTGCCCGCGGGCCACGACGACCTGCGCGAGGTACTCGAGATTCACCTGATGGCAGATCCCGTTCCCGGGCGGGACGATGTGGTAGTTGGAGTAGGCCGTCTTGGCCCACTGGAGGAAGCGGTACCGTTCATGGTTCCGCTCGTACTCCTTATCGAGGTTGATCAGGAGGGAGCGCGGGGAGCCGTAACTGTCGACCTGGACCGAGTGGTCGACGATGAGATGGACGGGAACCAGCGGATTGACCCGCTCCGGAGGGAGGCCGCGAGCGACCGCAGCGCCGCGGAGCGTGGCTAGGTCGACGATCACCGGCACTCCCGTGAAGTCCTGGAGAAGGATCCGCTCGGGGAAGTACCGGAACTCGGCGGTCTCGCTGACCGTCGCCCCGTTCGCGAGCGCGACGATCGGGTCGAGGTCGGCTCGGCCGGGGTCAAAATGGCGGACCACGTTCTCGAGGATGACCCGGACCGTCCGCGGTCGTCGCGCCCACCGCGCGGGATTGACTCCGGGAAGGCGGTCGACCCGGTAGATCCGGGCCGTGGTCGTTCCGAGCGCTACGGATTCCGCGACGTGGAGCGGGTCGGGGGGGGTCATGGGGCCGGGCAGCGCGCCCGACCACTTGGGCATTTGGGGGGGTTGGCGGGCTACCGCGGGAGCGGTCGGGACCGGACCCAGGAGAGCGCGACCTGCGTGCCGGTCGACGGGAGCCCGAACGGCTCGGGGACCCGCCACTCCACCCGCTCGTTGGACGGACCACGCAGGACGACGAGCGCTTCGCGGCCGACGGTGCCGGCGGCGATGACCGTCCACGACCGCAGGGCTGACGGCGAGCCGTCCTCCGTGAGCTCGGAGGGGAGGACCGCGACGGGCCCGTCCGGCCCCGGGAGCACGTTGTAGCCGAGGAATCGAGCGGCCCGGACGCTTGCCGGCGACGAGAACACCTCGGCAGGAGTGCCCCAGGCCTCGAGCGCGCCATCGAACAGGAGACCGACCTGGTCCCCGAGGAAGAACCCCTCCTCGCGGTCGTGGGTCACGTGGACCGCGCTGGTGTGCGAGGCCCGGAGCGCGTGGCGGAACTCGGCGCGCAGCTCGGCCTTCCCTTCGACGTCGATCGAGGCGAACGGCTCGTCGAGCAGGATCACGCGCGGGCGGGCGGCGAGCGTCCGGGCGAGGGCGACCTTCTGCCGCTCTCCGCCGGAGAGCGTGCCGGGGTCCCGGTCCTCCAGTCCCCCGAGGTGGAGGAGGTCGACCAGGTCGCCTACCTCGTTGTCGACCTCTTTCCTCGGACGGCGCTGAAGGAGCGGGGCGTAGGCGATGTTCTCGAACACGCTCCGATGGGGGAACAGCGCCGGCTCCTGGAACATCAGCGCGATCCCGCGGCGGTGGGGAGGGAGCCCGACGAGGTCACGACCCTCTAGGCGGACCCGGCCGCCCGAGAGCGGTTCGAGGCCGGCGAGGCAGCGGAGGAGCGTGGTCTTCCCGCTCCCGTTCGGCCCGAGGAGCACGACGAGCTCCCCGGTACCCACCGCAAAGGAGACCGACCGGAGCACCGGCTCCCTCTCCCACGCCGCCGAGAGGCCCTCGACCGAGAGCAGGGGCTCAGAGCTCGACACGGCGACCTCCGAAGGAGAGGGCCAGGAACACCGAGAGGCTGATCAGCAGGAGAAGGCCCGCGGCCGCGTCGGCGACCGGTAGCTGCCGGGTGTTCGCTAGACCGTACAGGGCCACCGGGAGTGTGGTGTAACGGGGGGTGACCAGGAAGTACGTCGCGGTGAACTCTCCGAGCCCGAGCGCGAAGGAGAGGAGCCCCGCCGTGAGCAGCCCCTGGCGTACCCGGGGCAGGTCGGCGTCGAGGAACGCCGAGAAGCGAGGAGCCCCCAGCGTCTGGGCCGCCTCCCGCGCCGCGGGGGAGAGGCCCGAGAGCGGGATCGTCAGGGTCTGGAGGGCGAACGGCAGCGCGAGCATCGCCTGGCTCACAATGACCAGCGCCCACACCGAGCTCTCCCCACCGAACAGGGGGCGCCAGAACGTCGCGAGGGCGAACGCCAGGACGATGGGGGAGACCAGGAGCGGAGCAAAGAGCAGCAGGCCGAGCCCGGTCCCGGCTCTCGCCCCGCGGAGCGCGGAGAAGGCGGC
>JASHYQ010000270.1 GCA_030042955.1 Thermoplasmata archaeon | reverse complement strand
ACTCCTCGCCCATGAACAGCATCGGGACGTACGGGGCGAACAGCGTGAGCCCGAGGGCGACCCGGGCGAGACCGGGCGAAAGGAGCGTCGTCAGGCGCGCGCCGTCGCCCCGGTTGCCGACCTGGTCGTGGTTCTGGTCGTAGATGACGAAGTGCTCGGGACCGAACCCCTCCGACGGGGCCCCGTGCCTTCGCTCTCGATGGCCGGAGTAGTCGCCTTCGAAAAGGAACGGTCGCTCGAACGCCCGGGCCAGCGAGGCGAGAGATCCGTAGTCGGCGTAGTAGCCACCGCGTTCCCCGGTGAGCGCCGCATGGAGTGCGTGATGGAAGTCGTCCGTCCACTGGGCATCGAGCCCCCATCCTCCGTTCGTCGCCGGCCGCAGGATGGTCGTGTCGTTGAGGTCGCTCTCGGCGATGAGGACCGGTCGCCGGCCGCTACGGGCCCCGACCGATCGACACTCCTCCGAGAACTCGGCCCAGAACGGCCGCGCGGATCGGTCGTAGACCTCGTGCACCGCATCGAGGCGAAACCCGTCGATGCCGTACTCCTCGAGCCACATCCGCGCGTTGTCGAAGAAGTAGCGCCGTACCTCGTCGCCGCCCGGTCCGTCGACGTTGGGGGTCGGACCCCAGGGGGTCGTCGCGCGAGGGTGGAAGTACGGGCCGAACCGCTCGAGGAACGCCGCTTGTACGCTCCAGTGGTTGTAGACGACGTCCAGTAGGACCCCGAGCCCTAGGCCATGCGCCTCCCGAACGAATCGGAGCAGCCCCTCGGGTCCCCCGTACGCTCGGCGCACGGCGAACTGATGGACCGGGCCGTACCCCCAACCACGCTCGCCTCGCTCCTCCTCGATCGGAAGGAGCTCCACGGCGGTGATGCCGAGGCGGGCTAGGTCCTCGAGATGCGCCCGGGCTCCCTCGAACGTCCCTTGCGGGGAGAACGTTCCCACATGCAGTTCGTACAGGACCGAGCGGGAAAGATCCAGGGAGGTGCTCGTGACGGGTCGCTCGCCGTACGCGGCGAGGTCGACGAGGGCGGACGGTCCATCGTTCCCGGCGGGCTGCGCCCGCGAGGCGGGGTCCGGAAGGAGGGTTCGGTCGACCGAAAGCCAGTACGACTCCCCGGCGCTCGCGGCCGGGTCGGTCCCGGCGAAGTACCCTCGCTCTTGCCGGTCGAGCCGGACCCTTCGCCTGGGCGGGCCCGGATAGACGACCGCGACGCGATGCGCCCTCGGGGCCCAGACCTGGAAGCGGAACCCCCGTCCGGCCACGGGGACGGCCCCCAGGCGATCGGCCGGTCCGGCGCCCGAGGCCATCTAGAGATCGGACCCCCTCTCCCGAAGTTGAGCTCAGCGGCCTGCCCGCTCGACCGTCCAGCGGAACGGACCGGAGCGCCCCTTTCCGGCTCGAAGGTCCCGGATGCGCAACCGGCCGTACTTTCCGAACTCCAGCGTGG
Organism: Thermoplasmata archaeon; assembly: GCA_030042955.1. Lineage (GTDB taxonomy): Archaea > Thermoplasmatota > Thermoplasmata > Lutacidiplasmatales > UBA184 > Lutacidiplasma. The sequence continues at coordinate 1,244 of JASHYQ010000270.1, read as the reverse complement.
CGGCCCGAACCGGACCGTAGGTCCGCAGCCGCAGGTCGAGGAGCATCGCGGGGTCCGTGCGGTCCCAGTCGCGAGCCGTAAGAGCGAGCACGCTGCCCGCTCGGACGAAGAGCGGGACCGAGTCGAGAGGGACCCGGTCGCGGGACGGAAGCCCCGCGGGCGCCGGGCGCCCGGTCCAGAAATCGTACCACTCCCCGTGGGGAAGGACGATCGGCGATCGGGATCCGGGAACGACCGGGGCGACGAGCAGGCTCTCGCCGAGCAGGTACTCGTCCTCGGAACTCGCCGCGGGGTCGTCCGGGAAGTCGACGACGAGCGGCCGGACCAGCGGGCGTCCGAGCCGGACCCCGGCCACCGACTGTGAGTAGAGGTACGGAACGAGGCGGTAACGGAGCGCCGAGAACTTGCGGAAGATCGCGAGCGCCCGCGGGCCGTAGTGCCACGGTTCGCGTGGGGTCGTGCCGTGGAGACGGGTGTGGGAGAAGAGCATCCCCATCTGCATCCAGCGTACGTACACCTCCGGCGAGGGCCGACCTCCGAATCCCCCCGAGTCGAAGCTCATGAACGCGCCTCCTGAGGCCGCATAGCTGAGCGCGCCTCGGAGGGCGGCGGTCATGTCGCGGGGGTAGGTCCGCGGGTCGCCTCCCCACTGGATGGGGTAGCGGTGGATGTCCAGGCCTCCCGAGCGCCCCCAGACCAGCGGCTCGCGGCCGGCCGCGCGTATCGCCCGATACACCGTCTCGTTGTAGAGCGTCGCGAACCTGTTGTGCATCGCAGGCGCCGCGACGTCGCGGCCGCGCCCGTCCTCCGGAACGGCCTCCCCGAAGTCGGTCTTGAGGACGTCCACTCCCAGGCGAACCAGCTCGGAGACCCGGTCGGAGAACCAGCGGCGGCCGTCCGGCTGGGAGAGGTCGACGCCACCGAAGTCGACGCTCGGCCCGTCAAAGTCGAGGCCGACCGTTCCGTCGCCCCGGCGGACGAGGAGGTCTCGCCGTCGGAGGTGGCGGTACTCGGGGGTGTGGGCGGGGATGTACGGGTTGATCCACAGCGAGAGCCGAAGCCCGAGCGCGTGAAGCTCCCGGATCATCGCCTCCGGGTCCGGGAACCGGCGCCGGTTCCATCGGAACGTGCAACCGACGCCGAAGAAGGGCACCGTGAGCCCCCGCCGGGCCGCTCGGCCGGCAAGGCCGGCACGGACATCGCCCGGGTCCCGCTCCGCGGACCGGTCGACCGCGGCGCGCGAG
>JASHYQ010000269.1 GCA_030042955.1 Thermoplasmata archaeon | reverse complement strand
TAAAGGTTCGGGACTCCGCCAGAGAGAACGCGAAGATCCGGCGCTGGGCGGTCGCGAAGGCGACCTCCCAGAACGGCCGGTCCGCCCCGCGTCGCTGCGCCCCGAACGGGGGGTTCATCACGACGACGTCGGCGGTTCCCGAGTAATCCTTGACCTCGAGGGGTCGGAACTCGACGCTGACCCCTGCCTCCCCCGCCGCGGACCGTGCGAGCGCGACCAATCGAGGGTCCGCCTCCACGCCGACGACCGGGGTGGCTCCTAGCAGGGCGGCCCCGATCGCGAGTCGGCCCGTGCCCGACCCCAGGTCGACCACCGACCGTCCCTCCAGCCCTACGTTGGCCACCGCGGTCTCGAGCAGGTCCGCGGCCCGCTCCGGGGGGGTGGCCACCTGCTCGAGGTCGGCCCGGGGACGGGTCGGCACCGGAACGCGCGCGAGGGCCCGGACGAGCTCCGAACGCCGCACGGACGGCTCACACGGAACGGGCTCTTACCGTATCGCGCCAGATCGAGGAGGATGCGGGGAGCCGGATTTGAACCGGCGAACGCCTTCGCGACAGGATCTCTTCGCCGGGAGACCGGCGTTTAAGTCCTGCGCCGTTTCCGGGCTTGGCTATCCCCGCGACGCCTAGCGGGCGGGGGCCGCGACGGGCTCCTCGGACTTCGCGGCGCGCGCGGCGCCCTTCTTCAGGGAGACGCGCTTCGGGAAGTACTTGAGGAGCACGACGTCGTTGACCGCCGACACCCATCGGTACGGCACGTTGGTCGGGCGCGAGTCCTCCACTAACATCGGGCTGGTCTCGTCGATGTACAGGCCGTCGACCTTGGCGGCTTCGACGTCGACGACCACGTTGTCCACTTCACCGAGCAGTCGCCCGTCCGGTGTGTAAATCTGGCGCCCCAAGAGCTCCGTCATCTCGACGAGCATGTGTCTTCCCGGTTGGCTGCGACCGAGTCGGCCCTTCTTATGCCTTTGGGCGGAGCGGCCCCCCGATCCGCCGAGGGTCTACGACGTTTCGTCGGAGCCCTCGGTTGAGGGGGCGGCCTGACGCACCTGCGAGCGGTACATCTCGAGCAGCTCGTCCGAGGTCGTGGCATCGGTCGGCGCCTTGTCCTCCCGGACCCGCCCCGTGAATCGGGGAAAGCGGAGCGCGAGGCCGGCGCCCGGCCGGATCGCGCCCTGGGCCGCCCGGTGGACCGGGCTCAACGTGAGCTCGGCCCCTCGTACCTCGAGGACGACCTTCGGGAGGAACCAGCGGTCAGGCGTGACCCCGGTGTCGACCCCCGGTGGAGGGGTGTCGCTCTCGACCCCTTTGAGGCGCGTGGGCATCTCGGCGAGCTGGGCGTCATCGAACCCGCTGCCGACCTTGCAAAACGACTCGAACCGGTCCCGCCCCGGGTTGTAGACCGCGAGGAGGTACGCCCCGTACCGACCGGCCCGTCGACCCCGACCGTGGAACCCGCCCACGACGACCCCATCGACGGAGTCGCTCAGGCCCGCGGTGTAGTCCCGTTTGTACTTGATCCACCAGAATCCCCTCGCACCCGCCCGGTAGCTGCTGCCGGGCGCGAGAGACTTGGCCATGACCCCTTCCGCGCCACCGGCGAGGGCCACTTCGAAGAAGTCGGTCGCCTCCTCCACGCTGTGCACGACCCGCTGGTCGGCGAGTCGCACCCGCTCGGACGGGCGGAGCCTCTGCTCGAGCAGCCGGCGCCGCTCCGCGAAGTCCCGCTCGTAGACCGGAATCCCGCCGTCGAGCAGGAGGTCGAACACGAAGAGGCAGACCGGGACCTCTTCCTGGAGCCGCTCCAGGTCGTGCTTTCGACCTCGCCTCCGCGAGACCTCCTGGAACGGACGAATCTCGTCCGTGTCCGGGTCGAGGGGGACGCACTCTCCCTCCAGGATGGCGGGGAGCGCGGTCACCGCCGCCGGAAGGGCCGCTCGGAGGTCGGGGAACTGCCCGCTGATCTCCTCGAGCCGACGGGAGAAGAGACGGACCGACCGGTCCTTGGCGATGTGGGCCTGGACCCGGAGCCCATCGTACTTGTATTCCAGCGCCATCGAGCCGCCCATCCGCTCGAGGATGGCCGCGAGGGTCGGCTCGCGTTCCGCGAGCATCGGCCGGATCGGACGGCCGACCTCCAGGTGGATGTGCTCCAACCCCGCGAGGCCACCCTGGACCAACGCGTCGGCGACGAGACCGAGGTCGCTCGAGAGGTTGAAGGCGGCCTCGATCTTGACCCGCGCCTCCTTCGACCCGTCCGCGAACGCGTCGGTGAGCGCGTCCAGGAGAGACATCTCCCGCACCCCCACTCGAAGGGTTCCGATCACGAACCGGACGAGGTACTTCGCCTCCAGGGGGGTCGCGCGTCCGAGGAGGCGAGTCAGGATCTCGACCTTCTCCTCTTGCGAACCGGCTCCACTCGCGGCGGCGATCCGCTCGAGGTCGTGGTAAACACCCGCCACGGTCAGCGGGTCCTCGGTCCCGAGTCGGTGGAGCTTTCCGACCAGTTCCCCCGCGGTCGTGCCGAGGTCGCCGGTCTCCTGCGTCCGCCGCGCGACGTCCCGCTCCTCGACGCCAGCTGCCTTCGCGACCGCTCGGCGCGCGAGCGACGTCGCGACCCCCAGCTCGACGCCCTCGTACTCGGGACGAAGCGCCCCCTGGGACAGATAGAGCACGCGGGTGAGCTCTGGGGGGCGGAGCGGGCGGATCAGCTCGGTAAGGAGGGCCCGCATCTCGAGCCGCTTCGAGGTCGCCTCGAGCCGCTCGTAGGCGGCCGCCAGTTCAGCGAATCGCACGGGCCGCGCCCTCCTCCACCGACTGACGGAGCCTCTGGAGGTTGGTGCCGATGTCCCCGCCGACGAACGTGGAGTTGCCGCAGACAAAGAAGGTCGCGCCAGCCTCCGCCGCCTCCGCGGCGGTCTCCGTCGTGACGCCGCCGTCGATCGACAGGTCGGCCGGCGAACCCAGGGCGTCGAGCTGCTGCCGGGCCGCC
>JASHYQ010000268.1 GCA_030042955.1 Thermoplasmata archaeon | reverse complement strand
CTGCCGCGCGACGCGAGCCTCTACGAGTCGCTCCTCCACGCGGTAATCGGGCAGCAGCTCTCGGTCCAGGCAGCGCTCGCGCTCGAGCGACGCGTGTTCGAGAGGACCGCCTCGCTGCTCGTCGCGGACGGGGTCGAGGTCCCGTCGGTCCCCTCTCCCGTCGCGTTGCGAACGTTGGGCGAGAGCGGCCTTCGGGGGACCGGCCTGAGCGGCGTCAAGACTCGCGCGATCCTTGGGTTGACGTCCCCCGCGACCCTACGTCTCCTCGAAGACCCGGCGTTGGCCCACGTCCCCGTGACCGAGGCCGTGACCCGCCTCGTCGAGCTGTACGGGATTGGGCCCTGGACGGCCGAGAACGCACTCTTGCGGGGCACCGGCCGGCCCGACGTGTTCGTCGCCGGCGACCTCGGGGTCCGGGCGGCGCTCGCAGAGAACGGGATCCTGCCCCGAACGGCCCACGAGTCGGAGGCGAGGGCGTGGGCGGAGCGTTGGTATCCGGGATGGGGGAGCTACGCGACCCTCTACCTCTGGCGACGGCTGGTCGCGGACCGACGCGAGCGCGCCGGCTAGCCGGGTCGCTCCGCGAGCGGGAACTGGACGAGTACTCGGTGCTCGGCCCCCGTCGGTCGGAGCTGGCTCTCCACCAGGTCGACCTCGCTCACGGCAAGCCGGGTCGGAGCAGGGGCGGGCGTTCGCCCGTCCAAGAGCGCGCGAGCCCGCGCCGCGTCGTTCGCGGAGCGTACCCGGAACAGGGTCAGGTGGGGCACGAACGGGGCGATGTCGACGGGAATCCCCGCCGCAATCACGGCCTGGCGTACATCGAGCGCCAGCCGGACCAGTTCCTCCCGACCGGCTCCGACCCCTCGCCAGACGATCCGGGGCTGCGCCCGGGTGGGAAAGGCTCCAACGCCCTCAATAGTCAGGTCGAAGGCGGGCCGGGCGGCGACGGCCGGAGCCAGCCGCTCCGCCAGGGGAGCCACGAGATCTGGGTGGAATTCACCGAGGAAGTGGAGGGTGAGGTGGTCGAGGGTCGAAGCGGTCGAGCTCGACTCCGGGGCACCCGGGACTGGGACGGCGATGAACGCACGCACCCCCGACCGAGACCACGCATCGGTTTAGGGGTTGGGGGGCTCCGGTCGCCAGCCGAGAGTCCAGACCTGGGCCCGGTCCGGGCCCCACTCCATCCCCCAAAGGGTGCGGCGCACCCGGCTGGCCCGTCGAGCGTCACCCACCACGAACACCACGAACGCTCCCCGCGCGGCAGCCTTGGCAACCCCGTGACGGATCCGGTCGGCCCGGAGGGCCCCGGAGACCTCCGCCTCGACGTGCACATCCCGGCCACGAAAGAACCGCCAGGCCCAGCCGGCCCGGGCCCGGTCGATACGTTCGGCGAGGCCCGCGGGGCTCTCCGCCCCCGGGGCGCGTCCCAGCTGCCGGAAGAGGGCGTCGGGAAGGGTGGTGTCGAATCGACCCTGCCGAAGGATCTCGAGGAGGTAGCCATGCCGAGCGAAAACCCGGAACGTCCGGAGGAGCAACGCGCGGTGCTCCGCGGACTCACGCGTCGCCCCGGTGCTCCGGCCAAGGCCCAACCGTCGCTCGCCGGCGTCGGTCAGTCGGACGCTGGTCGAGGTAATCTCCAGCTCCGGCCCCCGTACGAGCATCGTCCAGGCGAGCTCGAGCAACTCGGCCGGGATGGGGTCACCCGGAAGGAGTTGGGCGGCCCGCACAGCCTCCGCCGCCGCCAGGGGCCGTCCGGACTCCTCGGCCGCCAGCACGGCGAGCAGGACCCGCTCCGTGGGGGGTTCATCGAGCACGAGGCCCCCCTCGTCGGCCGACGCGCCGAACTCCGACCGGGTCCGGTCCAGGGCGGCCTTCCAGGCCGCATCCGACTCCCCAGTTCGACGCTCTACGGGTTCGACCGGCCGGAGTCCCGCCCCGTCGGATTCCAACGTGACTCCGGCTCCCACCGGTAGCCCGGGGAGTATCGCGACCGCCGCAGTCGGTGCAAGGCCGACCCACGGCCCGACGCTCGCGGCGGAGGCCGCCGGGGTCCGGAACGTGACGAACGTCCCGACCGCCCCGGCAGCGGCGCCCCGCACTTCCGGCGCCAACCGGTCGGGGTACTGGGTCGCCACGAGCGCCTCGATGCCGAACTTCCGGCCTTCGGCGAGGACCTCGGCCACCATCCGGGGGGAGAGGCTCTGGGCCTCGTCCAGCACGACCAGGACCGGACGTCGCGGGCCGCGACGCTCCGCGCGGGCGGCGAGCCCTAGGTAGAGGCGACCGAGGAGGAGCGTTCCCGCGAACGTGGAGCTCTCCGGGCCCAGGGTAGCCAGCGGGAGACGGATCAGGAGGGCGCGTCCCTCTTCGAGCAACGCCTCGACGTCGAGGCCTCCGTCCACGGGGGCGAGGAGGTCGACCAGCGCCGGGACGAGCACGACCTTGGAGAGCCGGGTCGCCGCGGACCAGAGGAATTCTGGATCCCGACGGAGGATCGTACCGAGCTCGTCGAGGAACCGCGCGGTCGCAGGACGTCGAGTAGCCAAGCGGGCCGCATCCCGCCGGTTCGGGTCGGTGAGGAGGGCATAGAGGTCGAGGAGGGAACCACCGCTCTCTAGGACGATCCGGGCGAACGTGTCGAAGATCCGTTCGAGACGGAACCCCCAGGCGAGCTCGGTTCCGTCCGGGCTCAGTCGTTTCACCGCGGCGACAAAGTGCGCGGCGGCCCGGTCCATCGAGCCACCCCCGGCGACGAGTCCGGCCACCCCGGGGAATGGCCGAGCGCTCGCGTCGATGGCCACGACTCGCGCCCGATGCTCCGGCCCGAGACGATCGACCACCTGCGGGGCGAGGTCCCCGTGCAGGTCGAGCACGACGACCCCCTGCCCTTCGGTGATCGCCCGGGTGGCGCGGGCCGCGAGGAGCGTGGTCTTGCCGGCTCCCGACGCTCCGAAGACGACGGTGTGGGCACCCGACGGGGCCGTTCGCTCCTGGAAGTCCCCGAGACCGAGCTC
>JASHYQ010000267.1 GCA_030042955.1 Thermoplasmata archaeon | reverse complement strand
ACCGCGGTGACCGACCAGCTCGGCGGGGTAGGCATCTTCGGGGTCGAGTGCTTCGTCCGGGGAGGGACCGTCTACTTCAGCGAGGTCTCGCCGCGCCCCCACGACACCGGACTCGTCACCCTCGGGAGCCAGTGGAACAGCGAGTTCGCCCTCCACGCCCGGGCGATCCTGGGCCTCCCGTACATCGGACCCGAGCCCACGACCCCCGCGGCGGCGCACGTCATCCTCGCCTCAACCTCGGGCTGGGCACCGTCGTTCGGGGGCCTGTCGGCCGCTCTCTCCACGTCGGGGGTGCGGGTCTTCCTCTTCGGGAAGCCCGAGGCGTATCCCGACCGACGGCTCGGGGTCGCGGTCGCCCGCGGGAAGACGATCGCGGAGGCTCGCGCCTTCGCGGAGAAGGCCGCGCACACGGTCGAGCACGGGATCGAGATGCGGTCCCCCTCGGCCGGCCCCCCGACGCATCCTTGATCGAGGACCTCCGACCACGAGACTGTCGGTAAAATAGGGTGTTGCGTCCTGCCGACCCCATGAATGCCCCTGCTCCCCGGCTCCTCGTTGCCCTGAAGCCCCGGGAGCTCGTCGACTCCGTCGTCGCGGAACTGCTTCCCGGGATCTCCTGGCGCTACGCGGGCCGCGCGACCTCGGGGGAGCTCGCCTCGGTCGAAGCGCTGCTCGTGGGCTCGCTAGCACGGGAGCTGGAAGAGTACGACCCTTCGACCACGCCGAAGCTCCGGTTCGTCCAACGCGTCTATACAGGGCTCGACGGGTTCCCGTTCGAGCGGTTTCCCCCCTCGGTCCAGTTCGCGGGGAACATCGGGGGATTCGCCCCGTATGTCGCCGAGCACGCCGTGACCCTCGCCCTCGGAGCCGCCCATGCCCTCCTCCCGGCTCATCGGATGGTCTCCGAGGGTCGCCTTCGACCCGTCCCGGCGCAGCTCTCCCTCCATGGAAAGACCGCGCTCATCCTGGGATACGGAGCGATCGGGCGGGAGATCTCCCGGCGCCTCGAACCGTTCGACGTTCGACGGGTCGGCCTAAACCGCCTCGGCCGGATGGCGGCAGAGCTGGACGCGGTCTATCCGGCCGACCGCCTGGAGGACGCCTTGGCAGAGGCCGACCTGGTCTTCGACGTGCGCCCGTTGACCCGGGCCACGAGGGGCTCGCTCGGCGCCCCCCAGCTGGCCCGGATGCGGCCGGATGCGGTCTACATCAACGTCGGTCGAGCCGGGACCGTGGATGAGGAGGCGTTGTACCACCATCTCGAGACCCACCCGGGGTTCCGCGTCGCGCTGGACGTCTGGTGGTCGGAGGATTTTCTCCGAGGGACCCTCGGGCAACGGTTCCCCTGGACCGAGCGGCCGAACTTCCTCGGGACCCCGCACTGCGCGAGCTCCTACGCGGGGGCCGACGAGTTCAGCCTCCGGAACGCGGTCGAGAATCTCGGCCGGTTCTTTGCGGGAAAGACTCCCGACTATCTGGCCGACCCGCGCGACTACCTCGGCCACGGACCCGAGACGGGACCGTAGCGGGTGGATCGAGGCTCAGCGGATCCGCTCGAGTGCGAACGAACCGATCACCAGGGTCCGGTTGGTCGCCCGGCACTCGACCCAGTCGTGGGTCTGGATCTCACCGAGCCCCTTGACGGAGAGGAACGTCTTATCCCGGTCCTGACGGAAGAGGATCGCTCCATCCATGCGACCGAGGAGGGCCTCGACCTGCGCGTCGGGGATGGCCCCACCCTCGAGGGCGTACATCCCGAGCGCGGGCCGGAGCTTCAGGATGCCCACGGCGTTCTGGAGGAAGGAGGTCCCTCCGTGCGCGTCGCCGTTGGTCATCACCGCCGAGAGGCCGAGGAATCCGACCCGGAACGGGGCCTTCTTCTCCTCCTCGAGCTGCTTGGCTACCTTGGCCAGGTTCTGCAGGATCCCCGCGCGGTCGGCCGGCCCGGCGAGGACGATTCGCTTTGGGCCGGCCGGGAGGCCGGCGCCCGAGGCATCGATCCAGGTGACCATGCCGAGCTGCTCGTACTCCTTGAACTGCGGGAGCACGATCCCAAGGCTCCCCGCGACCTCCTCGGGGGAGCGGGCCCCCGTCACGAGGACAGCCGGTTCCCCCCGCTTGAGGCCCTCGGCGATGAACGAGTAGAGGACGATCTCCTTGCCGACAAACGCATCCCCGAGCAGGACCACGTGGGCTCGGGCCGGTAGACCACCGAGCAGGAGGTCATCGAGGCGGGAGATGCCGGTCGGCAGGCGGTCCGGGTGCATCGCCCCCGTCGCCGGCCGAAGGATCCCCGTCGAGGCCTGAGCGGTCTCGGCGGACGCCTCCGTGATGGTCGTTCCGACCAGGTTCCGCCGCTCGGGCCGGGCAGCGACCGCTCCCCCCGGCCGGTTCGCCTCGGCAGCCGCAGGAAGGTCCTCCATGTAGACCTCAGGGGCCCGCATCCGCTCGGCCCGTCGAAGGCCCACCTCGGCCTCGCTCGCGTCCACCTGTCGTTCCCGGGCCGTCAGGTTCCGTTCTCGGTCCGCGAGCTCCTGGCGCTGCGCCTGAAGCCGCTGCTCGCGGGCGGAGACGGCGCCTTCGCGGTCATTGACCGACTTCAACGACCGGGCGAGGTCGGCCTCCTTCTGGGCTACCTCGGCCTGCTTTTGACCCAGTTCCTGAAGGCGGGTCGCGTAGCCCAGGCTGGCCCCTTCGTACTCGGTCCGACGCGCGAGGGCGGCCTTGGCGACCTCCTCGAGGTCCCCCTCCCGCTGACGAAGCGCGGCCTCGCGGGTGGCCAGGGCGCCCTCCCGCTCTACGACCCGGCGCAGGCCTTCTTCGGCGGTCTTCGCCTTCTCGGCGTTCTCCTTGGCCTTCCGTCCGAGGGCGACGTTCTGCTCGTCGAGGAGCGACTTGAACTGCAGCAGCTTGACCTCCCGGGCCGCCAGGTCGGATTGCGCGGTCGTCGGAGAGCTCGTGCCCGCCTTGGCCGCGCTCTCGAGCGAGACGACCTCCCCTTCCCGTTGGAGCAGCTCGCCGGTCTTGCGGTCGAGCTCCTTCTTGCGCGACTCGAGGCGGGCCTCCGTTTCGGTGGCCGCTGCCGCACGTCGGGTCAGGTCCTGGTCGCGCTGGGTGATCTCTACGTCGCGCTTGGTCAGCTCTCCCTCGCGTTCGACGAGCCGTTGCTCGCGACCGGAGAGCTGGGGGACGATGCGGGCCACCTCTTGCTCCCGGACCTCCAGCGCCCGCGTCCGGTCCTCCACCAGCCGGTTGCGGGCGTCCATCTCCGCGATCTGGCCCGCCCAGGCGTGCTCCTTCTCCACGAGCGCGTTCGAGCGACCCTGGTAATCGGCCTCGAAATCGTCGAGCTGCTTCCGCGCTTCCTCGAGCGCCTCGTTCTGCCGCTTGATCGAGGCCTCCGCGTTCTCGACGTCGGCCTCCCGCTTCAGGAGCGAGGTCGTACGGAAGTGAAGGGCTTCCTCCTTGTCCCGGATCTCGTCCGCGATCCGGAACATCTTGCTCTGGCCCGAGGTGATCAGCTCCCGCTCGTGGGGGCGGGTTCCCGAGGAGATCAGGTGGAGGAACGACCCCGAGGTCTGGTACAGGATGGCGGAGAGGAAGAGGCTGATCGAGAGACCGGCGGCCCCCGAGACCCCCGAGGCGAGCGGTACGTAGAGGAACGCCGCGGTCGCGACCGGGAGAACGGCAGAGACCGCGCTCGCCCACTGCCGCGGAGACCACGTGCTCCAGGTCATGACGAGGCCGAGGAGCGCGATGCTGATCCCGGCGAGAGCGACCGGGTAGTACCAGGGGAGGATCGAGAGCGTCCCGAACGGTCCCACCCCCGTGATGCGGAGCCCGTAGACGATCGCGATCAGGGCATTGACCGCGACCGCGCCGACGGTGGTGGAAAAGTGGGGCTCCCAGGGCCAAAGCTGGAAGGCCTCCCACTTCGCGAACAGTGCGGTGAGCGCGATCGCCAGTCCCGCCGCGATGGGGATCAGCAGAAACCCCGTATCGTGGAGGGCCGAGAGCCCGGTCGCCGACTTCGGGAGGACTGGGAGGCTAGAGTCGAGCAAGAGGACAAGGATCCCGTCGAGGGCCAGCATCGCCGAGATCACGACCGTGTAGAGGTGCGCCGACCGACCGATCCGCAGCTGAAGGAGGGCGTCCTCGCTGGCGTGCTCGAGGTCCTCCGGGCCGGGAACCGTGACCGAGCGGGTGCCCGGGGCGGCGCCCTTCGTCGCCGCCGAGCCCTTGGCCGGGGCCTCGTCCTTGGCGGGTGGAGACTTCGCCATGAGCCTGTCTACGACTTCAATGGGGAGCCCGGCTTACTTAATCCCGCCGCTTTGGGGGGCTGGGAGCGGTCGCGCAGAGCAGGACCGCCGCGGCCCCCCGGAGCCGCTCCTCTCGACGGCCGAGGAGCTCCTCCAGCTCGAGAAGGCGGGCCCAGGCCACGGGGTCCATCTCGAGGGGCTCGAGACGTTCGGGGTCCGCGCCGAGGGCCGGAGCGACCGCCAACAGTTCGTCCACCCCCCAGCCCTGGGCCTCGAGGGACTCGGTAAGCGAGAACGGGTCGTACCGGCGGAACGTTCCCGGGTCGGCCTTCCGGGAGGGTTCCGAGACGAAACCCTCCCGGTCCACCCGGGTCAGCACGGCTTGTACGGGAGCATGCAGGAGGCGAGGCAAGCTGGTGGGCGGCAGGCGTCCCAGATAGCGGGAGCGTTCCCCCGGTCCGGCGACTACCTCAAGGACCAGGCGACCCGCCGGGGTGACGAGGCGCCCGGCTGCCTGCCAGAGCCGGTCCGCGTCGCGGCCGGCAAACCCGACCGCGTTCCCGAGGGCGACGACCTCACGGAATGCATGGGGCCGGAACGGCGGCCGGAGTCCGTCCCCCCGAACTAGCTCGGCCTGGCCGTGCCCTTCCCGAACTACCCGGCGCAGCATCTCCGACGAGAGGTCGAGCGCGACTCGCCGGCTCTCCGGTCCTCCGACGTGCGGGAGGAACCGACCTGGGCCGCTCCCGAGGTCGAGAACCCACCCGTCGGCGGCCGCGTGGCGGTCGAGAAACCGTTCGCGCAGCTCCCGGAAGAGCCTTCGTTGAGCGGTCCCCTCGTAGCGCTCCCATTCTCGGGCGACCCGATACGCATCGAGCGTTCGGAACCGAGCCGGCGTGTCCGAACCGGACGAGTCGTGAGCCGACTCGCGGGCCGGGCGCGAGCCGTATCGAGGACGACCGGGCGGCGGCCCCGGCCGTCTCCTTCCCCGTGCGCCGATGGTCCTCCCCCCTTCCCGTGTATCGAGCGCCCTTTATACGCCACCACCCTTCTCTTCGACCTGGGTCATCGATATGCCGTACTACGAGTGTCCCAAGTGTGGCGGCGGCTACGTGATTGACGTCCCGCCCAGTGCTCGCCCGATCTGCGACCGCGACGGGGCTCGTCTCAAGCGGGCCAGCGACGCCTCCTATTCCAAGAACGCCCGCGAAAAGTGAGCGACCCGGGGGAGAGCCCCAGCGGGGCCCCGACCGAGCGGCTCGGGCCGCTGGTCCACCGGTCGGTCCGGCACGGAGCGATCCTATGGATCGTCGGGGTCCTCGAGTTCCTCCTCGGGATGGCCATCACCCAGGTCGGCTACTCCGGCACCTCGTACAGCCTCACGGGGAACTACATCAGTGACCTCGGGGCTACGGGTTGTTTCATGCGGGGCGGGACGTACATCTGTTCCCCCTGGCACGACGCCTTCAACCTCTCCGCCGTCCTGCTCGGGGTCCTGGTGATCCTCGGCACCCTCTTGGTCCGTACCGCGTTTCGGCCACGCACGGTCCGGACGGTGGGCCTCGCGTTGCTGGTCATCACCGGAATCGGCTCGATCGGGGTAGGACTCTCCCCGGAGGACGTCAACCTCCGGGTCCACACCCTCTCCGCCGCCGCCGCCTTCATCGGAGGGAACCTCGCGCTCATCGTCCTCGGCGTGGCGATGTTCCGGGACACCCGCTGGGACGGCTACCGGACCTTCTCGATGCTCCTCGGTCTGGTCGGGCTGATCGCCCTCGCCCTCTTCGAGGCGAGCGCCTGGGGCGCTCTCGGACCCGGGGGAATGGAGCGGCTGATCGTCGCGCCGTCCCTCCTGTGGACGTTCGTCGCCTCGGTCCACCTC
>JASHYQ010000266.1 GCA_030042955.1 Thermoplasmata archaeon | reverse complement strand
CGCAGGTCAGCGACCATCCCGAGCGCCTCGTTCGGGGTCAGGGAGGGGTAGATCTCTGGGCTCTCGATCAGCACGCCCGTGTCGGCAAGGGCCCGCTTCCGGTCGGCCCGGACCGATACCCCGTTGATCCGGCAGTCCCCCTCGCTCGGGAACAGCATGTTGGTGAGGAGCTTGAGCGTGGTCGTCTTCCCGGCGCCATTCGGCCCGAGGAAGCCGACGCACTTCGCCCCCTCGACCTTGAGGTCGAGGTGGTCGAGGGCCGTGAACGACCCGAATCTCTTGGTCAATCCAACCGTCTCGATGCTCGATGCCATGGGCTCGTTGATGGCGGGGCGTGCCCGGGGAGTTGAAAACAGTTCGGGGTCAGTGCGGCAGAGCCGCACGGAGGGGAGCCGATGGGCCTAGGTCGCGGCCGATCTTGGCCCACCGAAGAGAGAGGGAGTTGGCCACGACGATCGTGGAGGAGAGCCCCATCGCGACCGCCCCGGCCACGGGCAGGACCGTGTAGACCGAGAACCCGAGGAACGGCACGAGGGCGCCCATCGCGATGGGGAGGAGGATCGCGTTGTACCCGAGCGCCCAACCGAGGTTCCATCGGACCTGCCGGACCGTACGTCGGGCGAGCTCGATCGCCCGCGGGACGCTCTGAAAATCGGGGTGCAGCAGCAGGACCTGGCCCGCTTCCTTGGCGACGTCGGTCCCGGACCCGATGGCGAGACCGACGTCCGCTCGGGCCAGAGCGCCCGCGTCGTTGATCCCGTCGCCGACGAACGCAACGTGACGTCCCGCCGACCCGTATCGCTCTACGAGCGCGACCTTTCCCTCCGGTCGTACCCCCGCCTCGACCCGGTCGATTCCCAGCTGAGTGGCCACACGACGAGCGGCCGGCTCGCGGTCCCCGGTCACCATCACCACCTCAAGACCCAGGTGGTGGAGGGTCCGGACGGCCTCCGTCGCTCCGGGCACCAGGGGAGCACGGAAGACGAGCAGCCCGAGGGCCTTCCCATCCTCGACGGCCACCGACCAGGTATCTCCCGCCGCATCGGCCGCGGACGTAGCCGCGTCCAGCGCCGCAAGGTTGACTCCCTCCTGCTGGGCCGTCTCTCCATCCAGCACGGCGACCGCGTGGCCCGCTCGCTCCCCCCGAACCCCTCGGCCGGGGTCGGCGCGGAGGCGGTCCACCGAAAGCGGAGCAACGGAGGAGGAGGCCGCGCGGGCCCGAATCGCCCGCGCGTACGCCTGGTCGGAGCCGGCTTCCAGGCCGCTCGCCAGCGCGAGCAGCTCTTCGGAGGTCACCCCCGCGACGGGGACCAGTCGCTCGACCACCGGGTCAGGACTGGTGAGGGTGCCGGTCTTGTCCGTGAGGACGATGTCGGCGCGCGCCGTTCGCTCGAGCGAGTCCTCTCCCCGGAAGAGGATCCCCTCCTCCGCCCCCCGTCCGACGCCGACGACGATCGCGGCCGGTGTGGCGATCCCGAACGCGCACGGGCAGGCGATGATCACGACGCTGACGAAGATGAGGACCGACACCGTCGCGCTAGCGCCTCCCCAGAGGAACCAGGCGAGGCCGGCTCCCAGGGCGAGAACCAGCACCGCCGGTACGAACACCGCGGCGATCCGGTCGGCCGTCTGGCGCAGCGGGACCCGGGCTTCCTCGGCGTCGGTGAGGAGTCGCCCCACCTGCCCGACGAAGCTGTCGCCCCGCGTGCGGGTGACCTCCACCTCCACCATGCCCGTTCCGTTCAAGGAGCCGGCGAGGACGGTCGTCCCGACCCCCTTCACCACCGGCAACGACTCGCCGGTCAACACGGATTCGTCGACCGAGGTGCGGCCCGCGCGGACCTCGCCGTCCGCCGGGAAGCGGGCCCCCGGCCCGACTCGGATCAAATCCCGAGGTCTCAGCTCCTCCAGCGGAACCGAGTGGATGGCGGCTCCGTCAACCCGGTCAGCCGTCGCCGGGAGAATCTCCCCCAGTCGTTGCAGGGCGATCCCCGCGCGGTCCCGGACGAGACTTTCCAGGTAGTTCCCTGAGAGGATCAGGGCGACGATCAAGCTCGAGGCGTCGAAGTAGAAGGCGGCCGGGAACCGGGAGGGAAGTCCGAGCGCGAGGAGGCTGTAGCCGTAGGCCGTGGTGGTGCCGACCGCGATGAGCAGGTCCATGTTGCCGCTCCGGCTCCGGAGCGCATCCCACGCCCCGCGGTAGAACGGGGCCCCCGAGTACACCTGGACCACCCCGGCCAGGACGGCGGCGACCTCGAAGTCGCGGGTCGACGGTGAGACGTACGTGAGGACCACGACTACGACCGCGAGCGGCCAGGCGACCATCAGACGACGCCCGAGCCTTCGTCGAGAGACCTCGGGGGCCGCGAACTGCTCGAGACATCCCTCGGAGCAGAAGTAGTAGGTCCGGTTGTCGCGGACCAGCCGGAGCCGGGCGCTCCGCTCGTCCACGAACATTCCGCAGACGGGGTCCGTGGCCATCGGCCGACTCGGGACGAGCGTCGAGCGCGACTAGCGCGGGTCCGGCGGGTGCATCCGCTCGTAGGTCCGCTTGCACGTCTCCGCGCAGAAGTACACGGTCTTCTTGTCGTACGTTCCGTGCACGCGGGCGGTGGTCGTCTCGACCGTCATCCCGCAGACCGGGTCCTTGACCTGCATCGCTCAGCGCAGGACCAATCGGGCATTTAGGCTCACGCCGAACGGGGGAGACCGCAACTACTATGGGTTTCACCCCCTCGGTCCTCTCGGATGGTGGACGAGCTCTCGGCGGAAGAGGTCGCGAGGCAACTGAAAGCCAACCCCACCCACCTTCTACTGCTGGACGTGCGGGAGGACTGGGAGCGGGAGCTCGCGGTCATCGAGCCCTCCCTGCACATCCCGATGAACGAGGTGCCCCAACGAGTGGACGAGCTCCCAAAGGACCGACCGATCGTGGTCTACTGTCACGGCGGAGCCCGGTCGGCCATGGTCGCAGGCTTCCTCGAGCTGCGCGGGTTTTCCTCCGTGGCCAACCTTTCGGGTGGGATCGATGCTTGGTCCGTCCAGGTCGACCCGAACATCCCAAGGTACACCTAGCCCGGACCCAACCCCCTCCTCATTGCCCCGGGCGATCGCCCGCGAACGTTCGACGCCTCGGCGATGCTCCCCGGGACGGCGTGGTCTTCCCCGGGACCGCTAGAGGCGGCGCCGGGGGTTCTCGTCGTGCGATAGCCGGTCGAGTCCCTCGACGAAGCCGCGCATCTTCCAGTAGGTGTCGAGGAACTCCTGGCCCCGGGCGGTGATGTCGAACGCGGGGCGTCCGTCGACCTCCTCGCTTTGAAGGAGGCCGAGCGCCAGGAGCCGGTCCATGAGCAGACGGAGCCGGTCGACCGGCATACCAGCGCCGTAGGAAACCCGCGTGACCCGCGCACCCCCGTGATACCGCTTCACGACCTCGAGCACGGTGGCGTAGAGGTCGGTCGCCTCCCGACGCCGCGGGCCGGGGTCGCGCCCCCCGGCTCGCTCCGGAATCATCGTGGGCCTCGTCAGAGCGGGAACGGCGGCAGCTCGGCGACCTGCTTGGACGTCCGGACCTTCGTGGTATGCGAGACCCGCAGGGTCCGGGTGTAGACCACCTCGTCGACCCTCGCGCCCTCACCAAGGGTCACGTCCCCGGCCACGATCTTGCGGGCCGTCGCGTCCCGGTCGAGCTCGACCACATCCCCGAAGATATCCTCGACCGCGGCCCGACGCTTCAGCTCGACGTGCCCCCCGACGAGCGGACCCGTGGCGGTCGAACGGTGGCCCAGCTGGATCGAGGTGGCCTTGAGCCCGCTGCGGGTGGCGACGACGCCGCCGACCTCCGCACGGCCTTTGATGAGCGCTCGTTCGGCCTCGAACCGGCCCCCGATCTCAAGACTGTCCGCCTCGACCGGGCCCCCGACCCCCAGACGGCCGCCGATGTCGACAGCGCCGGTCAGTGTGAGGGACCCCCCGACCGAGAACCGTCCCCCGACCTTGAGGTCGCGGCCCTTCCCGTTCCCGCGGATCTCCCCGAAGCCTCCGACATGCAGCTCCGTGAAGGTGAGGTCCTTGCCGGCGGTCACCAC
>JASHYQ010000026.1 GCA_030042955.1 Thermoplasmata archaeon | reverse complement strand
GAGTCCACCGGCGCCACCCGGGAGCCCCGCGAGGAGCGCGGCGACTCCGGCGGCCGGCCCGACCGACGCGACGAGCGCGACGGCGGTGGCCCCGGTCCCCGCCGGGACGACCGGGACCGGGCGATACCCCGGCCCGCCCCGATGCCGGTCGCGCCCCCGGCTCCGGCCGCGGCGGCGCCGCTCACGCCCGAGCTGGGTCGCTACTTCGAGCTCCTCAACGGGGTCGAGAACGCCTCCCGCTGCCTGTTCGTCGGGGAGAACGACGCGGTCGTCGGCGAGGCGCCCGTGAAGGAGATGATCGAGGCGATCGGTCAGCTCGCCACCCCGACCAAGGCGGTGGTCTTCGACGGGATCGTGAGCCAGCGCCTGCTCGATGTTGCCGAGGAGAAGGGGATCGGCACGGTCGTCGGCACTCGCCTCGGACCGATCGGCAAGTTCCCGGACCAGGTGAAGATCTACACGCGGGCCGACCTCGGGGGCCCGTCCGGACCGCGCTAGGCGGCCCCGGGCGATCCCCTCGGGCGACGCGGCTTCGTCCGCGACTCTATTAGCGGGGCGACCCCTCGTCGTCCGGGACGATGTCGTCCGAGGCGACCCACCGGACGCCCGCGGGGGTCGACGAGATCGAGACGACCCTGGACGTCCCTATTCCGACCGACCCGCTCGAGCGGGTCATCGGTCAGGAGAAGGCCGTCGAGATCGCCCGCATCGCCGCCTACCAGCACCGGCACCTGCTCCTCGTGGGACCGCCGGGCATCGGGAAGTCGATGACCGCCCAGGCGCTCGCGCTCCACCTCGACCGGCCCCGGTCGGAGCTGCGGGTCGTCCACAACCCGGAGAACCCCGAGCGACCTACGGTGGAGATCGTCTCGCGGGACGAGGTCCACCGTGAGCGGGAGGCGGCCCGCTCGGTCGAGGGCGAGCTGATCGCACCGACCGACGCGCCGGTGTCGGTCGCCGAGCGCCTCGGCTACCGCTGCCCCCGCTGCAGCTTCTACTCGCTGCCCACCGAGCGCTACTGCCCGAGTTGCGGGAACGTCAAGCAGGTCGTCCCCGGCATGAGCGGGAGCGGCAACCCGTTCCGCGACCTGGTCGGCGGGATCCTCGAGCTCACCGTGAGCCCGGGCGGCAACCCGCAGGAGTCCGTCCGGACAACGCGCCTGAAGAACGGGGTCGAGGAGGTCGTCGCCTACGAACGGGCGGGCGACAAGATCAAGGTCCTCGACCAGCGGGCGCTCGAGCGGCGCCGGACCCTTCAGCGGGAGAGCCCTCGGAAGGTCCTCGTGAAGCTCGACCGCAACACGTTCGTGATGGCGACGGGGGCGAGCGAGACCGAGCTCCTCGGGGATGTGCGGCACGACCCGTACGGCGGCCACCCGCAGCTCGGGAGCCTGCCGTACGAGCGCGTGATCGCCGGCGCCATCCACGAGGCGCACGAGGGGGTCCTGTTCATCGATGAGCTGCCGCACCTAGGCTTCCTGCAGCGCCACATCCTCACGGCGATGCAGGAGAAGCGGTTCCCGATCTCGGGGCGCAACCCGCAATCGGGGGGCGCCGCCGTGCGCGTCGACGGGGTCCCGTGCGACTTCATCCTGGTCGCCGCCGCGAACATCCAGGACCTCCACGGACTGCTCTCTCCGCTGCGCTCGCGCATCGCGGGCTCCGGCTACGAGGTCCTCCTCGAGACGACGATGCCCGACCACGACGCGAACCGCCTCAAGATCGCGCAGTTCTGCGCCCAGGAGATCGCGGTCGACGGTCGGATCCGTCCGGCGACCCGCGAAGCGATCGTGGAGCTCATCAAGGAGGCCCGCCGGCGCGCCGAGACGCTGGACGGCCGGCACAACGCGCTCACGCTGCGGCTGCGCGAGCTCGGGGGACTCATCCGCACGGCGGGGGACCTCGCCGCGGTCTCGGGCAGCGAGCACGTCGAAGCGGCGCACGTCCGACGTGCGCTCGAGCGCGCCCGCTCGATCGAAGAGCAGGTCCGCGAGGCGTACGGTTCGTTCCAGGGTGGGGTCCGCCAAGAGTCGACGGAGGCGCAGCGCCAGTCGATGGGCTACTACCACTGGACCGAGCATCCCGACCCGAACCAGTTCCCCGGCGGGTACGGCTGAGCCCGGTCCCGTCACCGCTATCTATCGAGCGTCGGTCGGCGCCCGGCAGGGCGCGTGGTCTAGTGGCTATGACGTCACCCTGACATGGTGAAGATCGCCAGTTCGAATCTGGCCGCGCCCACTCCACCGTGCCTTCTGTCGGTTGGCGTCGCCAACCGACAGACGGCCTGTCCGTTCCGTCCTCCTCCCGGTCTGGGTTGCCTCCGTTCACCAACCCCCAAAGGTCGCAAAGGCCCGGGCCTCCCGGCGACCGGACCGCTCCCACGAACCCTGGCACGGTGGCCGTGGACCACTAATCTCACGGGTCAGGCCCGGCCCGCAGCGCAAGACCTCTCCCCCGCTGTATCGGGGAGACTTACGACTCTTTGGGGCCCCGAACGGACCACGGGTCCGCGTCCGGGTCGGAATTAACACGTGAAAGTTATGGTCCAACAGCCAGCCATTATGTAGCGGACCCCGGCTGGTCCGTCCGATGACGGTGTTCGTGGTCGAGCACGCCCACACGGCGCAGACCTGTCCGGCCGGGAACTCCCAGCTGGCGGGGGGACTCCTCCAGATCGTCGCACCGAAGAACGCAGCGAAGCACGGAGTGGCGATCCGCGCCGAGGCCGTCGCGAACGGCCAGCACCACCTGTACCTGATCGTGGAGGCCGCGAACGCCGACGTGCTCCGCTCCTACTTGGCGCCATTCGGCCAGCTTGGTTCCCTTACGGTGACCCCATCGTCGTCGTGCGAGGAGGTGGTACACCGGGGAGCGTGCTGAGCCGGCGGAGCTCGGCCTCCGCGCGACGGTGCCCGACGGGTCAGCCCACCTAACCTATCCGCTCGGGTCGCCGAACGGAGCGACGCGAAGTACGATCGCGTCGCTCCTCATCTTTGTTCTATCTTCCTACGGTCGATCGCACGACTGAAGCTCCGCGTTCTGAGATCCCCGCGCGGGGCCCTACCCCATCACGGAGCCCGCTCCGCTGGTCCGGCCGGCCGGCTGCGGGGGGCGATCGGACCCCCCGTGGCCCCCCGTCCCGGGCATGGTTCGCCGTCCGTGCACCGGAGGCGGTCGTCCGATTCGCGGCGCAGGGTCACTCGGCCGCTCTCGGGGCGGACGCCCACCGCTCGCGGCCGTCTCCGGATAGGTCGGGAGGGAGGAGCCCCCTCAGAGCGGTGGGAGAGCGGCTCGGAGCTTCGCCGCGGTACGCTTCAGTTCCTCCGACGGGGCGACCTGGTCCTGTCCGCTGTCAAGCTTGAACCGGTCTCCACGGAACCGCGGGAAGACGTGCAAGTGGGAGTGCGGGACCTCCTGCCCTGCGGGCGCACCATCGGCGTAGAACAGGTTGATCCCCTCGCATCGCAGCCCACCCTGCCGGATCGCCGTTGCCACGCGACGGCCGACGGAGGCCATCGCTAACCAGGTCGGCTCGGGAACGTCCGAGAGATGGGGGTAGTGTCCACGGGGGATCACTAGCGTGTGTCCCTCGTTTACGGGACGGATGTCCACGAGCGCGATGACCTGGTCGTCCTTGTAGACGACGCTCTCCGCGCCGGGACCACCGGCCGGAGACGGACTCTCACTATACGTGCAAAACGGGCAGGGCCTCGGTTTCTCCGACCTCGCGTTCGACATGACGCCGAAGCGACCGCGACCTCGCACAAGTGCCTGACTCACTCCACCCTCTTTGGGGCCTCCTCTCCCGGGCGAGGACCGAGGCTGGGACCCTGAGCCCGGGAGGACCGTGTGCGTATCGGCTTCCGACGTCGCTCCGTGCCTGGAGGACCGAGCTCGCCCTAGGGAAGAGCTCCGGCCCGTTGCGGACACGGTTCGCCTCCGCACCGGCTATACGACCGCGCCCCGAGCCGCCTCGGTGGCCGCCGGGTTATACCTCGAGGACAAGCTCGTGCCCCTGAACCACCGCTTTTTTGTGGGATGCCGGCGCCGCCGCCGGCTACCATGGAGAGATCGGCGAAGCGGGCGATCGCCGTGGCCGTCGGCGTCGGGGCCCTCATCGGGGTTCTGGCGGTGCTGGCCCTAGCGAGCGCCCACGGACAACCCACCGCGAGCTCCGCCGCCCCGCCCTCGGGGACCCCCAAGCCCCCCGGTGGAGGGAGCCCGGCACCCCCGCCGGGCTCGTCTCCGCCACCGTCGGGAGGGAGCCCGCCGTCCGGCCCCGGTCCGAGCCCCCCGCCGGGACCGGGGAACGGCACCCCGCCCTGGCCCGGACACCCCTGGCGGCATTGGGGCGGCCCGGGCGACCCGCACGGCCACCCCCACGACGCTCGGGGAGGCGGGAGCCGCTGCGCGGAAAGCCCGCACAGCGCGGACCACGGGCCGCACCACGGCTCGTGGGGGGGCTGGTGATCGGGCGCCCGTCCCGACGACCTCGGGAGACCAACCCCTTCGCCCACCTGTTTTGCTTCGAGCTCTGCGGCACGGCGCCCTCCCGGCCGAGCCGTGCGCCGGTCCCGTCTCACCGGAGCTTGCGCACGGCCTAGGGCCGCTCGTTCAACAGCCTCGGAAGGCCGTGGAGGTCCCGGACCTCCTCGCACGGTCCCGGCGGGTCGTCTCCCCGCCGGTTGAGCCAGACGGCTCGCAGACCCACCGCGCGAGCCCCGAGGTAGTCCCCCTCCCACGAATCGCCCACGTGGACGACCTCGTCCGGGGCGCACCCCGTGCGCGCGAGCGCGAGGTCGAAGACCCTTCGGTCGGGCTTCTCCGCCCCCGCCTCTTGCGAGTACGTCACCGTGCGGAAGAAGCGGTCGATCCCGTGGAAGGCAAGGTAGTCGCGGAGCGCGTCGTTGTGGTTGGAGACGACGCCGAGGAGGAGCCCGCGGG
>JASHYQ010000265.1 GCA_030042955.1 Thermoplasmata archaeon | reverse complement strand
AGGCCCACGACAGCTCCGCCACGCACTCGCAGACGGTCGTCCTGCACAGATCGGCAGGAGGTTCCTCCAGCGTCGCGGGTGGTCCGTCAAACCGGTTGGACACTCAGCCCGCGAAGCAGGCGATCCCGCCGGCGTGCCAAGAGCCGACCCAGCAGGGACCACTGGGCGAGGCGACCGTGACCCCGTCGTCTACCGTGGGTCTACCCGGTGAGGTCGTTCCGGTCGTTGAGACCGGCCAAGCTCCGTACGTGGGTGCGCTGCCTTCGGACTATCAGCTCAGTCTCGAGGTCACGTTCAAGCTCCAGCATGTGAGTCAGTTCGACCAGTGCCTGGCCTCCATGACCGATCCATCTTCTCCCAGCTATCGCCACTTCCTGACCCTTGCGTCGCTCGAGCCGTTCCTTCCTACACCCGCGCAGGTGGGCCAGGCGACCTCGTACTTCGCAAGCGAAGGTCTGCGCGTGGCCGAGGGCCCGTCGCCCCTCGTCCTAGAGCTGTCCGCTCCTGCCGCTACGGTCGAAACAGCTCTCGGGGTCAGCCTCAACGTCTACGGCTTGCCCGCCGGGCACCAGTTCTATTCACCGAGCGCGGCTCCTATCCTTCCCGCCAGCCTCGCGGCCTACATCGACGGAATCACCGGCCTCGACAACTACAGCCTCGCGGTGCCCGACGAATCCCCGTGTTCCGGTCCGTACTGTCCACAGGGTGTCGAAGTGGGTTACGGGCTTTCGTCCCTCTACTCGTCGGGGTACAACGGCGCAGGCCAGACGGTCGCCGTTGTCGACGTCCCGGGTGACCCGTCCCCCCAAACCGCGATCAACACGTTCAGTACCCAGTACAGCCTTCCGTCCGTTACCTTGACCGAGGATTGTTACTCCACGAGCCTGATCTCGTGTTCGAGCCTGACCTCTTCCGACTACAATGCCGGGTGGGCGAGCGAGACCGACATGGACATCGAGGCCGTCCACTCGGTCGCCCCGGGGGCGGGAATCACGCTCCTCTACTGCACGGTGGACCCCATGGACTGTGACGATTACGCGGCCACGAACGGCCTTGCCCCGATCATCTCGAACAGTTGGAGCTACGACTGCGTCTCGGGCAGCACCGTGTACCACTGCGACGATACCCAGCTGCCCTCCTCCACGGTGTCGTCGGTCGATACGCGACTGGAGGCCGACACGGCGTTGGGCGCGACCATCCTCTTCGCCTCGGGCGACCAGGGTGCAACGCCCGACGGCAGCACCTACGGACCGGAGTTCCCGGCCTCGGACCCTAATGTGCTGGCGGTGGGCGCGACCAACCTGGTCCTGACGGGGTGCGGCGTGACCACCTGCTCGGGGTACGGCTCGGAGTCCGGCGCATCGATCAGCGGTGGCGGCTACAGCGGCTACTTCCCGGAGCCGTCCTGGCAGAGTGCTGCCTTCGCCGCCTCGGGCCGTGCGGTCCCGGACGTCTCCATGCTCGGGTACGACCCGGGCTTCTGGGTCTACTCGACCTGGTCCTCGGAATGTGGGACGTTGGCGACGCCGATTGCAGGTTGGTACGGCTGCGCCGGTACGAGCCTGGCCACCCCGCTGTGGGCGGGATTCCTCGCGGTCGTGGAGCAGATGAACGGCGGGGAGCCGTTCGGCAACATCGATCCCACCATCTGGCAGATCGCCGACAGCTCGCTGTACGGGACCGCATTCCACGACATTACGACGGGGAACAACGGCTATGCGGCCGGACCGGGGTGGGACCCGGTCACCGGCTGGGGAACCCCTCAGGCGAACGTTCTGGCCTACGACCTGCTGGTGAACCCCTCGTGGATCGTCAGCGTCCCCGGCCAGTACTGGGACGACACGGTGTACTCGTACAGCTGCCCCGGGGACCTCACCGGTTGCTCGGTGCCGGCATCGGCGTCGACGAGCTGGAGCCAGATGATCTTCGCGATCAGCCACACCCTGAGCGCCTATACTCAGACGGTGGCGATCACGATCACCGATTGCTGCTACGAAGGAGACTTCTATTCGTTGTGGGAGACCTCGAACCCCACGGGACTCTACGGCTGGACGCTCGTAGGGACTACCGACCAGGTCGATACGGGCCCCGAACTGGCCGCTCCCACCTACGACCCGTACTGGACCGGAACGGGGACCGCCTACAGCTCGACGACGTTCAACGTCCCCGTCTCCGGGACAGAGCTGTTCGCCGTGCGGGACGACCTCTTCGACCAGATGGTCAGCCTCCTCGGCCCGAGCTGCGGAGGGGATGCGGTGGTCACCGCAGGCTGTTCCGCTCCGGGAATCTCCGCGAGCCCGTACTGGAGCCCGGCGGGATACCTGATCGCCTTCGGGGCCGCGGGGTCGAGCGGGGAGATCGGCCCCGGTGGGAACACGAGCTGGCCCGCGGTGGAGTTCACCGATGGGAGCTCCCTTACGGTAGGTGTGACGGGCGGCACCCCAGGGCAGACCGGTACCATGACCGCCGAGGACCTGTTCTACAATCAACCCTCCAACACGACCGTTCCGCAGGTCCATGCCCCCAACTACTACGACGTACGGATCACCGGGCTCACGAACGGGACCGCCGAGATCTGCGTGACCAACAGTTCGCTCGGTCCGTACACCGTGCTGCAGTACTGGACCGGTTCTCAATGGAAGAATGCCTCGAACCAGTCCTACAGCTCTTCGGGTCCCACCGTCTGTGGCGACATCGCAGTGTCGGCGCTGAGCGGGACGCCTCTGGTCATCGGTACCCTCCCGCCACCAAAGTTCGCGGTCACCGTCACGGAGAGCGGCATCCCCTTGAAGACCCTGTTGAAGGACGGGTGGATGGCCGAGCTGAACGGGACGGTGATGCACGGCTACCAGGCCACGCTCACGTTCCCGACGATGCCGAACGGAACCTACACGTTCCTGACCACCGCTCCGAAGGGCTATCGGGATATCGTCGACGATCCCGAGGGCTGTGGCGTGGGGACCTGCAACGTGTCCGGGACCACCGCGATCAAGGTGGTGTTCGAGAAGGGGAGCACCGTTGTCCTCACCTTCGCAGAGAAGGGACTCCCCAAGGGGCAGTCCTGGTGCGTGTCGGTGGACGGCTACGAGCAGTGCCCGACGACCACCAGCGTCGCTTACTCGGACCTGACCCCAGGTAGCTACAACTACGTGGTCGTCTCGCCGACGGGCCCGGGTTGGAACGTAACCGCGAAGGTCGGGAAGTCGACTGTCCCGCTCGCTGGAACGTTGGCGGTTTTCAAGGCCGTGAAGATGTCGCTGACGTTCGCCTACCCGTACACCGTGACGTTCTCGGAGTCGGGTCTTACGTCGGGGACCTGGTCGGTCACGATCCAGGGCCACACCGAGACCGCCGCATGGGACGGCTCTATTCAGTTCAGCCTCACGAACGGAACCTACGGGTACAGGATCTCCCCCATCGGTGGCTACACCAGTGCGGGATCGCCCAAGAAGGCGACGGTGAACGGGGCGGGTACGTCGGTTGCGGTGACGTTCACGAAGAAGAAGTAGGGACGGACCTCGTCACAGCTCGAGTCTCGCACAGAACCCCTTCCTCCCCTCCTCCCTAAGGCCGAGGCCTTGCCGTGACCGAAGTCCTCTCCCGGATTCGAGGGGCGACCTGTGAGGTGTACGCGTAGACTCTGCCCCATCTGCCGGGTACGAGCTTGGCCCCGTCGGCGCCGTCCTCGCACCTTTTTGAGACCGTACGCTTTCGAATCTATGGGTCGATGGGAACCGGGATCCGGGCGATTCCGACCGTCGCGGGCCGTGTGGCGTTCTGGACGCTATGCCTCTTCCTGCTGGCGGTGCTGGCCGCATTCGCGGTGACGCTGATCTACGTACCTACCGCTGTCAAACTCCTCGCCGCCGCGGCCGTCGTTCCGATCATCGCAGCTACCGGCCTCTTGCTCTACCTCGAACGCACGGACCGGACCTGGAGCTACCTTGCCGCGGCAGTGCTCGGAGGGATCGGCGTAACATTGCGGCTGGTGGTCGACGCTCGTCCGTCTCTCGAGGTGGGAGGGGGGCTCCCGATCGGTGTCACCGTCGCGTACCTCGGCTTGGGGCTTGCTGTTGTCGCCACAAGCCTTTGGTCGTACGCGCACCCAACGGTTCACCCGACGGTGGTCGACCACGACTGAGGGGAGGTTCTGACCGGAGGTCTGGGCACGAATCGGGTGCAACGACGTCAGCTCGGACTTGGCGGACAGGGGATGGCCCGAACCTAGCGGTTCCGAACCAGCACCGCGGGGACATCTCAGACCTGCCTGGTGGGACCCAGATGGGGTCCCAACGGCTCTCTGACGCTCCCGAGCCTAGGCAGAGAGCTCGGACCGCAGGTAATCGGGAAGGGGGATGTGGGCCCGTTCGACCGCGCGACGACTCGCCGGCTGCCACGTCGATTCCAGCGCGCCACACCCTTTGCCCTCCTGTGTGGCCGTCGTGGCCTGAATACGCAGGAGCTCGGGTTCGGAGCCAACGATGCGTCCCCGCGCGGTATGGGCCACTCCCACGCGGGGCAACCGGTCCGCGGAGTACGTGATCGGACCCCGACTGACCCAGAGTCTCCCCCCGAGCGTCAGGGCTGTCCAGTAGGCCGTCTCGTAGAGCACCATGAAGTGCAGCCCGTGATGGAAGATCGTCGGCCAGCCGATCTCGTCCGGCTTGGGAGTGAAGGTCGTTACGACCTCGGGGGTACCGTCAGGTAGGGTAGATCGTTCGAAGCGAAGACGAAGTCCCCTCGCGTGATTGGGGCCGCAGCCGAAGCAGGGGTTCTCGGGTGGGTTTTCAAGCTCGGCCATCGGAGAGGCCATAGCCGGGGTCGCTTGAGGCCTTCCAGATGGGGCCTCGCCCGTATTCCGTCCACGCCCCCTTGTGGCGCGTCCGAGCTGGACAATCCGACCCCTTGCGAGCCCAACGTACCGTTTCATCGCCTCGAGGGGAGGTTTAGGGCCACAGAGAGAGGATCGACGGACCATGAAGGCCCGCGTAACCGTGCTGACCCTCGAAGTCGACAACTTGGAGCGCGCGCTCCGTTTCTACCGAGAGGGCCTAGGGCTGAGGTCGGAAGGGATGGTCGGGACCGAAACTGAGCATGGAGCGGTCGTCTTCTTTCCCCTCCAAGGGAGCTTGACGTTCGCGCTCTATCCGCGAAGGGAGGTCGCGTGGGATGCGACCGTCTCGGAACAACCGAGAAGCTCGACCGAATTCACCGTCGGTCACAACGTCAACTCTCGCGAGGAGGTGGACGAAGTAATGGCGCAGGCGAGGACGGCAGGGGCACGAATCACGAAAACGGCCGCACCGACGTTCTGGGGGGGCTACGCGGGCTACTTCCAAGACCCGGACGGACACCCGTGGGAGGTCGCCTGGAACCCTCAACTCAAGGTCGAGGACGATCGTTGAGCCGCGACTTCGTGCACCCCCTCGAGAGTTGGTCGCGCCTTTCCTTCCGAAGGCTGATCTCACGGGAATCAGCTGATCGGGGAGTATCCGGTCGGCAACCGCTTTGCCCTGAGAACCTTGCTGCAACTTCCAATCGAGGAGCCGACGTACCTCCAGCTCGAAGACGTTCGATTACGGACGAGGCTCATCGATCCCGGTCACGTCGACCGTGAGAGGGCGAGTCACGGAAGAACGTTGAAGTAACACATGGGGGTGAGCCGTCACGCCGGCCGCGGACGCCGTCCTGCGACCCCCGCGAGCGGAGCCATGGCGCGAGATCGTGCAACGACGCGCAGGCACGAGAACGTCGCTCTCCCTGATTCGCAGGTTGAGGAGATCGTTCGCGCGTACCTCCAGAAGCTGGCGGAGGGACGGCCCCTCGGGGAGATCCAGCGAGAGGCCCGGTTCTTCAGACCCGAGGTGTCGCGGGCTGTGGACCGGGAGCTCGCGCGGCGCCTCCACCGGGCGCGCTAGACTGGACCGAACCCTCGGACGCGGGGCGAGTCGATCTCCCCCAAGGACATGGAATCCCCTAGGGCAGGGTTGACCCTCCGCGAGATACCTGCACAGGGAGTTCCCCACGGCGGAGCTGAGCGCAACTGCGCTTGCACAGTGGACGCGCGGGGGTGCCGTCACCCCTACACTCCCGACCTGAGCCCCAGAAAGAGAGGGGTGGATCCCGTAGCCCACGATCAGGTCCATCTTCACGGCTCACGCCAGCGGGCAAACCTCATCGCGACCCCGGTGAAGAGCACGGCGAGACCGACGAGTCCGAGGAGTTCGGCCGGAATCGAACCGAGGGCGGGGACAGAAGGCACCGAGGCGGCCGGTAACCCCGCCGCGCGCACGGCCAGTTGGCTCGCGAACGTCGAAGGCGCCAGATACGCAACCCAGCGGAACGAGGCGGGAACGGCCGCCAGGGGATAGAAGACCGGTGGGAGGACGGAGAGCGTGGTGAAGATCACCATCCCGATCGGCCAGATCTCCCGCAGGGTGCGGAAGAACGTGGACAGCAAGAAGCCGAGGCTGGACGCCAGGAGCCAGGTGAGGATGATCACTCCGAGCAAGGCGAAGAACGCGCCGATCGAGATCGAGATGACCAGCGTGAGGACGCCCAGGAACAGGACCAGGGCCGGGATCGTAAAGGTGAGCTCGCTGAGCGCCATGCCTAACACCCAGGAGATCGGCCGTAAGGGGCTCGTGATGAACACCTGTTGCAGCTGGCGTTCGAGGCGCAGGTACGCGCAGTCGTTCATCATCCCGCTTCCCGTGAACAAGCACGAGAACAACACGCCGCCCACGACGCCGAACGGAAGTTCGGCACGCGGGGCAACGACGTAGAGAAAGAACAGGAAGCTGAGCGGAGTGAGGAAGAGCGCGACGAAGACGAGCGGGCTGCGCACGAGGCCGAGGAATCCGTTGAACCAGCAGATGCGGAATACGGCATTCGCTTGCCTCCTCCACGTCATGCCAGCGGTGCCTCCGAATCCTCCTCCTCGATGTCCCGGCCCACGAGCGTGAGGAACGCTTCTTCCAACGTCACCGGCCCGACGTTGACCGCGATCTTTCGTTCCAGGGCCATGCGGGTGAGTTCCTCGACCTGGGCCCGGGTCGTCATGACCGTCAGGCCGCCCCGTTCGGCGTACACCTCACCGAACGGCGCCAGCTCCTCCGCGGAGAACCCGCTCGAGAAGTGGAGGCGGACCTCGCGCCGCACCTTGGACTTGAGCGCGTCGGGGGTTCCACGGTAGAGGACCCGGCCTCCCTCGATCACGGCAAGCTCGTCCGTGAGCTGCTCCGCCTCGTCGAGGTAATGCGTGGTAAGGAGGACGGTGGACCCGTTCCGAACCGAGCGTCGGATCACCTCCCAAACTTGGCGCCGTGCGAACGGATCCATGCCCAGGGTCGGCTCGTCCAGGAAGAGGAACTCGGCGTCCGTCGCGAGGATCATGGCGACCAGCGTCCGTTGCTGGAGCCCCCCCGAGAGCAACATCGCCGGGGTGCGTGCGTACGGCTCCAGCCCCATCGCCTTCAGGACTTCGTCCGCCCGACTCTTGGAGGTCTCGGAGGAGGCTCCCCGGACCTGAAGGTACTCTTCGACGTGCTCACGGGGTGTGAGGTGGTAGAACGGCTTTCCCTCCTGGGGGACGATCGCGATGCGTTCGCGCACCTCCCGTGGATGTGCTACCACATCGGTGCCGAACAGCTGAACGCTCCCCGAGCTGGGGAGGAGGAGTCCAGCGGCGATCTTGATGAACGTCGTCTTGCCGGCCCCGTTCCGTCCCAGGAATCCGAACAGCTGACCTTGAGCGATCGTCAGGTCGACGTTATCGAGCGCCCTCACCGACCTCCCGCCGCCCCGGTAGGTCTTCGATAGTGAATGGGCGACCAAGGCGTCCATGAGCCCTTGCGGTAGGGCGCCGCGCCATAACCTCGTCGGAAGCTTCGAAGGTGCCGGACTATCAAGGTACGAATCAGCCGACCAGGGACTCCTCCCGGAGCCCGTCCTCGCGAGGTCGTCGAGTGGGTGAAACCTGGGGATTTCACCCGGCAACCCCACACTCTCTGGCGGAGGCAGGATAAGCTGGGCCACCCTAGCCAGTGACATGCCCTCCTCACTGGGGATCCGAAGAGCCACGCTTCGGGATATCCCGCTGCTCGTCCGCCACCGTAGAGCGATGTGGGACGGAATCCATCCGTTTCCGAAGGCGATGCTCGATCGCGGTGACCGGTCCTACCGGCGCTGGTTGCGCAGGGGGTTGAAGACCCGAAGAATCCTCGGCTATCTGGCGTCGTCGGATCGGGGTGGTCCCGTGGGCAGCGTCACCGTGTGGTTTCGAGCGAGCGAGCCGAATCCTGGTGTCAACCACTTCACCGCGCCGTTCCTCAGCACGGCTTTCGTTGAACCGGCTTACCGAAGGAGGGGTCTCTTCAGCGCGATGGTCCGGCAGGCGGTCAGGGAGTGTCGGTCTCGGGGTTACGCATTCGTCACAGGGGTCCCCGTCGGCCACGCGCGTCGCGGCCTCAGGCGGCTGGGCTTTCGCTCGCTCGGCGAGATGGGACTTGCCCTTCGCGAAGAACTCCTGTGAGAGGAGAGCGCTCCTCAAACCACAGGCTGCGTGTGCCCGGGACTGACGGGAACCCAAGATACAAATGGCCGCGTCGCCTGCGGGAATGAAGTGAGCGCCGAGGCCAGCTGCCCGCAATGCCATTCCCCCATGGAGGCGGGCTTCGTCGCGGCCGAGTCCTTCACGGGGGGCGCCAAGTGGCACAAATCCCGGTCCACGCTTGCTCTCGGCGGGGAGAAGATAGGCGACTACACGCTGGGCGGAATGGTCTGGTTCGATGGGTTCCGATGCCCGCGTTGTCGGCTCCTGCTCCTTCGGTACTGAATCCCGGATCACCGCCTAGGATTCGTCC
>JASHYQ010000264.1 GCA_030042955.1 Thermoplasmata archaeon | reverse complement strand
GGAGACGACCTCGGTACGGGCCCCGAGCCGTGCGGTGAGGAGGCCCGCTACGGCGAGCGCCAGGGTTTCGTTGGTCCGGGTCCCGAAGCACGCGCCATAAACCACGACCCGTCCCCGCGGGGTGACGGTGACGCGTTGGTCGGTCGGGAACGAGCCCACCGCGATCGCCGCCTCGCGTCGTCCGGCGAGTCGGCGCTGCTCTACCGGTCCGATCGGATACCGCTCGAACCCGCCCTCACGACGCAGGCGCCCGATCTCCTGCGCAACGTCGAACGGGACCGGGAGGTCCTCCCCCGCCCATCGAGGCTCCGAACCGATCTCCTGCACGGTCTCCACGAGGAGCTCGCCGTCCCGGTACTCGACCACCTTCCACGTCCTTCCGTGGAGCAGGAAGATCTCCTCCGGCTGCGCCAGGATCTGGGTCAGGACGAACCGTTCGTCGAGCGTCCCGATCAGGCGTCGGGTCGCGATGTCCCGGAGTCGGTAGGTCCGCTCGTCCGGGATGAGCGAGAGGGCAGCGTAGAACCGCGCGAGGGTACCGCGGCCGGGCGCGATCCGTCCGTCCTCGAGTCGTTTCGCCAGCCGCAACGCGACGAGGTAGTCGAAGAGCGCATCCCAGTCGGGCCGGGAGAGGTCCTTCGCCGCGGTGGCGCGGCCGAGCACCGCGACCAGCCGGTCCGGGACGACCACGCCCTCGGCCCGGAGCGACCCCAAGACCTGCTGGGCCGCCGCCAGGCGATTGCGGGTACGCCACGAGGCCGGCTCCACGAGCCCCTCGTCCGCGCGTCGCGCGAGCACCGCCGACTCCTCGAGGTCATCGTCGTCCAGCGCCAGAACGGTCCCGTGAATGACCCGGTCCTGCCGGTGGCCCGAACGGCCGACCCGTTGGACGAGCCGACCGACCTGGTGCGGTGAGCCGAACTGGATCACGTGGTCGACGGCCCCGATATCGATCCCGAGCTCGAGCGAGGAGGTGGCGACGAGCGCGCGTAGCCGGCCTTCACGGAACGCCCGCTCGGCCTCCTCCCGCATCTCGCGCGAGAGCGACCCGTGATGGACCGCGACGGAGAGGTCGGGGGCGAGACGGCCCAGGCGGGCGGCGAGCCCTTCGGCGGTCGGTCGCGTGTTGACGAAGACGAGCGTCGTCGCGTGGGCGCGGACCTCCTCCTCGACCGTGCGGAGCGCCGCGAGCAGCGGGGCGTCGGCCTTCAGGTCGCGGAGGAGCTCGGGGTCGAGGGGAGGGTAGTTCTCTCCGGGCCGCCGCGCGGAGAGGTCGAGGACCCGCCGCTGGAGCGCCGAGCGTACTTCGACCAGACGGGGTTCGGGCGAGAGGAAGCGCGCGACCTCCGCTGGGTTCCCCACCGTCGCGGAGAGCCCGATCCGTCGGACCCGGCGGCCGGTGAGGTCGTCCAGGCGCTCGAGGGTGAGGCCGAGCTGCGCCCCGCGGTCCGAGCCGACAAGCTCGTGAATCTCGTCGACCACGACCGTCCGGACGTTGCGCAGCGACTCGCGTAGCTTCCGGCCCACCAGCAGGACCTGAAGGGTTTCGGGCGTGGTGAGGAGCAGGTCGGGAGGTCGTCGGGACTGCGCTAGCCGAGAGGCCGCGGTCGTGTCGCCATGGCGGACGGCCGCCGTGAGCCCCAC
Source organism: Thermoplasmata archaeon (assembly GCA_030042955.1). Taxonomy (GTDB): domain Archaea; phylum Thermoplasmatota; class Thermoplasmata; order Lutacidiplasmatales; family UBA184; genus Lutacidiplasma. The sequence goes on along the minus strand of JASHYQ010000264.1, from coordinate 8,595 downwards.
CTCCTCGACGAGCGCGACCAGCCGATGCTCCAGGTCGCGGTTCAGGGCCCGCAGCGGCGTCACGTACAGGATCGAGACGGCAGGACTCGGGTCCGCGAGGCGTCGGGAGAGGAGCGGGAGCAAGGCCGCCTCCGTCTTTCCGGTCCCGGTCGGGGAGAGGAGCAGCGCGTCGGCCTCCCCCTCCAGGAGCGGAAGGGCGAGGCGCTGGATCTCGGTCGGTTCCCGAATCCCCCGACGGGCCACGGCCTCCGCGAGGCGGGGGTCGATTCCGGGTAGGAGGAGGGGAGGTTCGGCGGCCATGGAGGACCAGAAGAGAGTCGGGCCGAGCGGAAAGGGGTGTCGGGCCGAGTTCAGGGGTCCGGGCCCGGCTCGAGGTCGAGCATGCGGAGTCCCCGGCTCTCGACGAGCGGTCGGCCGAACGTGTGGTTCGGGAAGGTTTCGACGACCACCTCTTGGAGCATCCCGACCGTCGCCTTCAGGAGGTGCCCTCCCACGAGGCGATGGTCCGGTCCCGCCACCGCCCCGTGGAGGTGGATCGACGGGTGGCCCTCGGCGCGGGCGATCGTTCCGTGGAGCGCGACGACCTCGTGAGGTGCCGTGAGCTCCTGGGGCTGGTACTGCTGACCGTCCCAGTACCCGAAGGTCGCCCGGCGGAACATCCCGATGCCGAGGAGCACGGCGCCGGCGCCGACGTGCTCCCGTTCAGCGAATTCGGTCAGGGCATCGAAGAGGTCCTGGCCGTCGTCGAGCCGTAGGACCCAGCGGGTGCCTTCGCGTACGGCCTGCATACTCTCACACCGGGAGGGAGAGCGGCGAGAGATACTGTTTTCCCTCTCCCCCGGCGTAGGAAGGGTCCCATGGCCCAACCGGTCCTTTTCCCCCGCTCGGCGAGCTCGGAGGCCGAGCTCATGGAGCGAATCCGGCTCGGAGGCCCGGCGGTCGTCGCGCTCTCCGGAGGGGTCGATTCCGCGCTCGTCGCGGCGCTGGCGTACGACGCGCTCGGCCCTCGGGTGACCGCCGTGACGCTCACCGGTCCGTCGGTCTCCCATGCGGAGCTCGAACGGGCCCGGGCCGTAGGACGGAAGATCGGGATCGAGCACCACCTCGTGACGGCGAACCCCCTCGAACGGGCGGAGTACCGGGCGAACCCCTCGGACCGATGCTACTTCTGCCGGTCCGTCGAGGCCGGGCGGCTGCGCGAGTTCGGGGAAGCACGGGGGTTCCACCGGTACCTCGACGGGGTCCATCTCGACGACCTCTCGGACGACCGGCCCGGGTTGCGCGCCATGAACGAGGCCGGCTTCGAGCACCCCCTCGTCTGGGGCGGGTGGACGAAGGCCGACGTCCGGAGAGCGGCGCGAGCCCGGGGGCTCCCGAACGCCGAAGCGCCCTCCGATGCGTGCCTGGCTTCGCGCGTGGCGCACGGGGACCCGATCGACGCCGATCTGCTCGCTCGCATCGAGGCCGCGGAGGCGATTCTGCTCGACCGGGGATTCTGCCGCGTCCGCGTCCGGGTCCGGGGCGGCTCCGCCCGGATCGAGGTTGACCCACCCGAAGTCGCGCGCCTCGCTTCACCGGCCATGGCGGCGGAGGTCCTGGCCCAGGTGGGAGCGCTCGGGTTCGCTCCGGTATCGATCGACCCGCTCGGCTACGGAGGCGCGCGCTCCCGTGCCACGGAGGCTCGATGAGCCCGAACCGTCTCGCGTCGGAGGAGAGCCCCTCGCTACCGGGGCGGTTCGAACTCGAGACGGACATGGTCCCCCAGGGGGACCAGCCGACCGCGATCGACGAGGTGGTCGCCCGGCTCCATCGGAAGGAGAAGTACGTCACCCTGCTCGGGGTCACGGGCAGCGGCAAGACGTTCACGATGGCGCACACCGTGCAGCGACTGCAGCGTCCAACGCTCGTCGTGAGCCCGAACAAGACCCTCGCGGCGCAGCTGGTGAGCGAGTTCCGAGCCCTCTTCCCTCGCAACGCGGTCGAGTACTTCGTCAGCTACTACGACTACTACCAGCCCGAGGCGTACGTCCCCCAGATCGACCTGTACATCGAGAAGGACATGTCGATCAACGAGGAGATCGACCGGCTCCGTCACCGTGCCACCCAGGCGCTCCTCACCCGCCGGGATGTGCTGATCGTCGCGTCGGTGAGCTGCATCTACGGCCTCGGCTCCCCCGAGGATTACCGGGCCTCCGTGGTCGGCCTGCGGCTCGGGCAGGAGGTCGGCCGCCAGGAGCTCCTGGACCAGCTCGTCCGGATGAAGTACCAACGCAACGATGTCGAGCTGAAGCGTGGACGGTTCCAGGTCCGGGGCGGCACCATCGACATCATGGGAGCGGGCGAGACCGTCCATCGGGTCGTCCTGGACGGGCGGACCATCTCGGCGATCGTGGAACTCGACGCGGTCACGCGGGAGGAGACGCGCGAACTCGACCAGCTCACCGTGTTCCCTGCCACGCACTTCCTCACGATCGACGAGCGCATGCGGGGCATCCTCACCGAGATCGAGCAGGAGCGTGACGAGCGCGTCGCCGAGCTGGTCCGTGCCGAGAAAATCGTGGAGGCCCAGCGCCTGAAGGGCCGGGTCAACTACGACCTCGAGATGCTCCGCGAGACGGGCTACTGCACCGGCGTGGAGAACTACGCCCGCTACTTTGCCGGACGCAAAGCGGGGGAACCGCCGTACACCCTCCTCGACTTCTTCCCGAAGGACATGCTCGTCTTCCTGGACGAGTCCCACGTCACCATTCCCCAGCTCCAGGGGATGCACAAGGGCGACCGGAGCCGCAAGGACAACCTCGTCGAGTTCGGGTGGCGCCTCCCCTCCGCCCGCGACAACCGCCCGCTGACGTTCCCGGAGTTCCTCGCCCGAGTCCCCCAGGCCGTCTTCGTCTCCGCGACCCCCGGCCCGTTCGAGCGGAAGGTCTCCAAGGGCCTCGTCGAGCAGGTGATCCGTCCCACCGGCCTCGTGGACCCTCCGATCGAGGTCCGCCCGCTCAAGGGACACATCGAGGACCTGGTCCGGGAGCTGCGGGCCTGCGTCGAGCGCGAGGACCGCGCGCTCGTCACGACCCTCACCAAGCGGACGAGCGAGGAGCTCGCGAGCTACCTCGCTAAGCTCGGCCTGCGGGTCCGATACCTCCACTCGGAGGTCGAGACGCTCAAGCGGGTCGAGGTGCTCCGCGACCTCCGGCTCGGCCAGTTCGACATCCTGGTCGGCATCAACCTCTTGCGGGAAGGCCTCGACCTGCCCGAGGTGAGCTTCGTCGCGATCCTGGATGCCGACAAGGAGGGGTACCTCCGCAGCGAGACGTCCATCGTCCAGACCGCCGGGCGGGCGAGCCGGAACGAGCGAGGGAAGGTGGTCCTCTACGCCGACCGGGTCACCGGGTCGATGCGGCGGGCGATGGACGAGATGGCCCGCCGACGCGCCGCCCAGCTCGACTACAACCGGGTCCACGGGATCGTCCCCGAGTCGGTGCAGAAGGAGGTCCGCTCCCTGCTCGCCCCGGCCGAAGGCGCCCCGTCGGGCGAACTCTCGACCTCGGGGCTCGGGAAGTACTGGAAGGACAAGATGCCCCTGCTGCTGGCGAACCTCGAGGAGGAGATGCGCCTCGCGGCCGAGCGGCTCGACTTCGAGGAGGCGGCGCGCATCCGGGACCGGATCCGCGAGATCAAACGTGGCCACGCCGCCGTCCCCGGTCGGCGCCGGGCCGCCGCCGTGTGACGGGTCCCCACCTCCTCCCGTGGGCTCTTCTACCCCCCGACCGTGGCCCGGAGATGCCCTCGCGGTCCCCCTCGCCGTCCTCCCGTCGTGCCGGCCTCTCGACGTTGCGTCGTCTCGGCGCGGTGAGCGACCTCCTGTTCCTCTACGAGGCGGAGACCCGCGAGGCGAACCAGCTCCGGACGATCGCCGAACGGCTCGGGCTGTCCGTCCAGGCCGCGTCGCACACCTTCCGGAGCCTGCGCGCCCGCGGCCTGGTCGAGCTTCGGGACGGGCGCTACCGCCCGACCGTGCGAGGGGTCGACTGGCTGCACTCCGCGTTGGGCAGCGTGCGCGACGACCTCGCAGAGCGCTTGGACCGGTTGCACATCGTCCGAACGACGCGTGCGGTCGCCGCCGGAACGGTCCACTCCGGCGACCCCGTGTCCTTGGAGCTCGTCGAGGGGACCCTTACCGCCCGGCCCGGGGCGGGGACGGGATCGCGCGGGCGAGCTCACTCGAGCGCGCGGACGGGAGAGCTTGTCGACATCGGCGAACTCGAGGGAATAGTTCCGCTCCCCCACGGAAGGCTCTGGGTCGTCGCCCTGCCGGCGGACCGCGTGCGTGAGGCGGGGCTGGCGTCGGAAGTCCGCGCCGCGGTCTCGAAGTCACCCCCCGGCCTCCTCCTCGCCTCCGGGCTCGAGGCCTTCCACGTGGTTCGCCGGGCGAGCCCGAGCCGCCCGGTGGTCCGCTTCGGCGTCGCCGCGGCAATCGTCGAGGCGACCCGTCTCGGGGTGGAGTGCACGCTGGTCGTCGTCGACCGTGACCTCCCGCGCCTCTTCGAGCGCCTCGAGGGGCCGGACGTGCCCCCGCTCGAGTTCCTACCCTTGAGGCGGGGCACCCACCGTGCCCGGCCCGCGGGTCGGAGGCGATAGGACCGACTGGACCGCTCGGAGGGCGGCCGTCGAATCGGCGACGAACGTCGCTCCCGCGGCCCGCAGGGCCTCCCGAGCGGCCGTCGCGGCGCCGCCGGTGAAATCGAGCGACCGGTCCGCGGGCGCGTCGATCACGATCGTGGGGGTTCGGGAGACGAACGCACGGAGGTCCTCCAAGTTGGCGAGATTGGACGGCCCCACGGCGAACGGCGCCACGACGATGGCCTTCGCCTCCCCCAGGAGGACCCGATGCCGTGCCCGGGTCTCGGGGCTGAGTGGAGCGAACGGACCCTCGACCGCCGCCACGACGCCGAGGCTCTCGGCGGTCTCAGCATCCGTGTCGAGCAAGTGCAGAGCGCCCGCGGTGACCCGGAGCCCCTCGTCGACCAGGAGCCGCAGCAGGGGGGCTGCCGCACCGCCCCCGCCGACAACGTGCACCGGTCCGAGCGCGAGGCTACCGGACGCCGGGGGATTCTCGACGACGAGCCGTCGCGGGAGCAGGTACGGAAGGCCCGAGCGAGTATCCACGGCGAGGTCCGCGTCGACCCCCCAGACGCGGGCCAGGAGGTCTTCGGAGAGAACCTCTCGGGGTCCGCCGTCCGCCACCCGGCGGCCGCGCGAGAGCACGACGATGCGGTCGGCGTAGCGGGCCGCGAGGTTGAGGTCGTGGAGCGCGGCGATGACGGTCACGCGGCCCTCCCGGGCCAGGGTCCGGACCCGGCTCAGAAGGTCGAGCTGGTGCCCGATGTCCAGGTGGGTTGTCGGCTCGTCGAGGAGCAGCAACGGCGTCTCCTGGGCGAGGGCGCGAGCGAGGATCGCCCGCTGGCGTTCCCCACCGCTGATGGAGAGAATACCGTCCGAGGCCCGGTCGGCGAGTCCGACCTCCTCGAGGATCCGCATCGCGACCTCCCGGTCGCGCTCCGTGTCCCGGTCGAGCGGGCCGTGGAACGGATAGCGACCGTAGAGGACGTACTGCACGAGCGGAACGTCGTCGCGTTGAGGCTCGGACTGGGGGACCCAGGCGACCCGTCGGGCCCGTTCCCGGACGGAGAGCGACTCTACCGAGCTCCCGAACAGCTCGACGGTCCCCTCGTCCGGCTCCTGAAAGCCCAACAGGGTGCGGAGGAGGGTCGTCTTCCCGGAGCCGTTCGGTCCAGTCAGCGCGACGAACTCCCCCGGGTCGACCCGCAGGTCCACGTCGTTGAGGGCGACGCGGGTCCCGAACGTCACGCCGACGTGGGCGACCTTGACGGCGGGCACGTCGGCCTTCATCCGCCTCCCATCGTGGTCGAGCGGCGCTGTCGGTAGAGCAAGTAGAGGAAGAACGGCACCCCGGCGAACGCGGTGAAGATCCCGAGGGGGAGCAGCGAGCCGGGGAACGCAAGGTAGGAGATGTCGCTCGCGGACAGGAGGAAGAGGGCACCGAAGACCGCCGCCCCGGGGAGCACGATCCGGTAGTCGCTCCCAAAGAGCCGGCGCACGATGTGCGGCGACACCAGTCCCACGAACCCGATGATCCCCGTGAAGGCGACCGCGACGGCGGTCACCAGCGAGGAGAGCAGGAGGACGCGGAGCCGGACCTGGGGGGCATCGACCCCGGCGCTCTGCGCGACATCCGACCCGAGCTGGAGCAGGTTCAGTTCCCGGCCGTAGAGGCAGAGCACGGTCCCGAAGACCAGTACCGAGCCAAAGGCGAGGCCGTCGACCTCCCAGTCCGCCAGCTGGAGCCCGCCGAGGAGCCAGAAGGTGACCTGCTCGCTCCCGATCGGGTTGTAGAGGAGGACCAGCGAAAGGACCGCGGAGAGGAGGTTCGCGAGCGCGACGCCCGTGAGCAGGAGGGTTTCGACGGACCCGTACCGTCCCCGAGCGACCGCGAGAATGACGAGTCCTGTCGAGATCGCGCCGACGAACGCGAAAAGCGGGAGGAACAGCTCGGCATTTGCCTCCCCGATCCGGTACACGTAGAGGATGGCCGCTCCGAGCGTGCCCCCGCTCGAGATCCCCAGCAGGAAGGGGTCGGCGAGCGGGTTCCGAAAGACGCCCTGGAGGGCACCCCCGGCGAGCCCGAGGGAGGCCCCGACGATCAGCGCGAGGAGGACCTCGGGGAGGTAGAGGTCCCAGACGATGAACGTGTACTTCGAGCAATCCCCCGGCGCGACGCCGGTCCCCGCGCAGCTTGCGGGAAAGAGCCGGCCCCCGGAGAGCTGGTGGACGAGGATCTGGAACCCCAGGCGGGGCGCAATATCCGGGAGCCCGATCAGAGTGGACAGGAAGACGAGGACGAGCCCGCCGCCGAGAAGTCCGACCGCGAGGAGCCCCCGTCGTCGGCGCGAGACCGCGGTGAGTCGACTCCGCACGCGCGGCCCCCAAGCGTTACCGAACGCCGGGATAGAAGGTGGCCTGGAGCGCGGGGAGCCCCTCCAAGATCATCGTGGGGTCCGGCTCGGTGAGCCAGTTCGAGTCGATGCCCGTGACGTTGCCCGCGACGACGGCGCCTAGACTCGACCAATCGGGGCCCGACGCGTAGTAGCTCTCGTTGAGCCCGAAGCCCGTCCCGTAGACGATGAGCTGCGGGTTGTCCAGCAGAACCTGCGAGGCCGAAAGTTCGGGGTACGGCGTGGTCGCCGAGGCACTGATGCTCGCGCCTCCCGCGACCTCGATGAGGGAGGTGCCGAACGTGCCGGGCCCGAACGTCCAGTAGCCGGACGCATCGACGGAGTAGGTGACGAGCACGGTGGGAAGCGTGAGCTGGGAGGAGGTGAAGTTGGTGGCGTCGTAGAGCTCGGTGGAGAGCTCGGCGTTGAGCGCGTTCGCAGGGGAGCCGACGCCAAAGATCTCCCCGACGAGGTCGTCGTCGACGAGGATGCCACTCAGCGTCGGCGGCTGCAGCATGACGACGGGGACGTGGAGGTTGCTGGAGATCTCCTGCACGGCGCTGACCGAGACGATGGTGGCGGCGAGGACCAGCTGCGGGCCGAGCGCTGCCAGCATCGAGGGGACGAACGTGGGACCGACCTGCACGCACATCGAGGAGCTCAGGTTCCACAGCGCGACCTGGTCGGGCGAATAGTCCGCCGAAAGACCGCCGTCGACGGCAGCATAGCAATCGACCCCGACCACGTGGCTGCGCAGTCCGAGTCGGAACATGATGTCCATGATGCTTGGACCGAGCACCGCGACCCGCTGCGGGTCGTACGGGACCGTCACGGCCCGACCGAGGTCGTCCGTGAGGTGGATAGAGCCGGGCGTCGAGGAAGGCTGGAGCGCGTAGTACGTGGCGGTCGCAGCCACGGCCCCGCCGGCCACGACCAACAGCAGCACGACGACCCAGGCGAGGCCGGCGTTCCCGCCGGACGGAGCCGGGGTCGCGGGAGGGTCGTTCAATGACATGAGAACGTGGACAAATGATGTTTCAGATAAAGGTTACGAACTCGTGGAGCGCGCGTCCTCCCGTGCTCGACGCCGGTTCCCGGGTACACAACAAAGGATATCTCTCCCGGAACTCCCGGGGGAGTCGGAGGGAGCATAGGCTAACTTGGCAGACCAGCGGGCTCCAGTCAGGGTGACCGACCGGTCCCCTGTGAGTTGATCGGGTCTGCGGAGGGGCGCATCGCGCCCCGATGACGATTGACTGGAGCGCGCGGAGAGACCCGCATATGGGGGTTCAAATCCCCCTGCTCCCACCTCCTCTCCGCGCGGTCGCCGAGGTCGCGACTAAGGCACCGTAGGGGCGCGAGGAGTCAGGCAGACAGGCACCGTCGGCGGTGCGGCTTATCCCGGTCCGGTCCGACCGAGGGGATAAGAGGGGGCCGCCGTAATTCGGAGCCGGGCATCCTTGCAGTCTTCGGGTCCGGCGCCGGCGTCCGCCCCTCCTCCGGTCGAGGTCCCGAAGCAGGCGTTCTCGCTTACCCTGAGCTCGGGCGCGGTCTTCGGGATCAGCCTGCTGGTCCAGATCAT
>JASHYQ010000263.1 GCA_030042955.1 Thermoplasmata archaeon | reverse complement strand
CTGGGTGACCCCGGACCAGGTGTCGAAGTCCGCGACCTCGGGCGAGTTCGTCCCGAAGGGGGCGTGGGTCGTCCACGGGACCAAGAATTTCCTGAAGGACCTGCCTCTCGAGCTCGCGCTCGGGACCATCCGCTACGAAGCGGAGGAGCGGTGGACCGCGGCGCCGGAGCCCGCGGTGCGGGCGCGGGGAACGGTACGAGCCCTCCTTGCCCCGGGGGACGACCGGAACCGGGCGGCCTTGGAAGCGGAGCTGGCCCGAGACCTCGAGGTCTCGCGGTCGGTGCTCCAGTCGATCCTCCCCGCCGGCGGTCTCTCGGTGCGACGTGCGTAGAGTCGCTGCACCTCCCCGGCGGGGAACCGGTCACCGTCCCGGCGCCAGGTGTGGTTCCGGGCTCTCAACCCCACGATGGTGGCGGAGGCGGTGGGCAGCCGGATCGTCGAGCCGACCTCGAGCATCGCGTCCGGTGCCATCGGAAGCCGACCGGCACGGGTGATCCGCCCCTGGATCAGCGAGTACTGGACGAAAGGCCCGGTGTCTCGCACCGCCCAGATCGTCCCGACGTCCCGGATGCGGCCGGTCGAAACCGGCCGGCCCTGGTGGTCCTCGATCTTGTGGATGACCAGCGGCTCGGAGGAGTCGGGAACCCCGGTGCCGACCTGGACCTTGCGGTCCGCGGGGAGCGTTACCCGGTGCCGTTCGGAGCGGGGGCCTTCGGAGACGATCAACCACACCTCGCCGGTCCTCGGGAGCTCGGAGACGAACGGGTGCGAGAGGCCGCAGCTCCGGCAGCGCGCGACCCCCCGGACGGCCGTGGCCTTCGCCCCAGGGCCCCGGTGCTCGAGGTGGAGGATCCGATGCGGGGTCTCGCCACCGCAGACCTCGCAGCGAAGCCGCGCCGAGTGGAGCGCAGGCCCGGCCGACGCCGATCGCTCCGACTGCGTGTCGTCCCCGTCCGTGGCCATCCGCTAAGGAGGAGGAGGCGGCGGCTTGAGGCTTACCCCCGCTCGGGTCGACCGCCAAGGTGATTTGAGCGGGTCCGTCCCGGACGCCGATGGGTACCGAGGTCGAGGTCTCGTTCACCGCGACGAACCTCAACACGGCCGACCGGCTGCCCCGTTCGCTGGCGAGCATTCGGGTGCTCGGCGACTCGCTCGCCATTCCCTACGAGATCGTGGTGGCGGACGGGCCGAGCCGTCCCGAGGCCAAACGCCTGCTCGACGAGGCGGCGCGGACCGACCCGCGCTTCAAGTGGGTGCAGCACGACCGCCGGGCCCGGGGCTACGGGCGGCGCGTGGCGTTCGAGGCGACGACCGGCCAGACGATCGTGCCGTTCGACACGAGCCTCGAGTACGACCCGATCTACGGGGGTCTCCTGGGCCGGTGGCGCGCGCTCCGCACGGATCGGATGCTCTTCTCGGAGGTTTGCGCCCTCTCTCGTCACAGCATCGAGGCGACCGGGGGATGGCGCGACCTCGTGGGTGGGGAAGATGTCGACCTGTACGGCCGGGTGGTGGAGCAATTCGGGCTGATCGGCTACCCCACTTCGATCCGTCATTCCCAGTCGGCGCCGCTCGGGGCCTACGCCCGCCAGATGCGCTACGTCGACGGCTCCCGGTGGGGCCGGTTCCGTCGGATCTACACCGTTCAGCGCGACCAGATCATCGGGGCGGACTATCGGGTCGCCGACGTCATGGCCTTTAACGCGAAGAAAACCCTCGTGCGCCGGCTAGCCTACCGGGCGTTCTTCACGCTCGCCGCGGCGGGCGCCCGCCTCCAGCCCATCCCACCCATCCACCTTCGCCAGAATCATTACCTCCTGATTCGCGAGGCGACCTTTCGGTCCATGCTGGACGGCACGTACCGGGAACTCGGGTGGGACGGCCCCGGGCCTAAGCTCCTCCTCACGGCGGACGAGGTGACCTACATGGAGCGTCGGTCGCCCCTCTGGGCGGCCGAGCACGAGCGCTTGCGTCCGTTCTACGAGGTCAAGTAGGCTGGTCGACCACCCCCCCCGCCTTCCGCTACGCGTGGGTTGCTGAGAGGAGATGAACCCCTCCTCGCCCGCGAAGCCTGGCGGGAACTCGCCCCAGCCTCGACGTTCACGGAACGCCTATTAGTCCAATCGAGCTCGACTTCGGGTCTGCCCACGGGTCGGGAACGAGGGGAGCTCGTCCCCCTTCTGTCCGCAGGGGAAGCAGGACCAATGGCAGCCACATCGAACCCCGTCGTCAACGCCCTTCTCCATCGAGCCGACAGCGATCCGGACCGATTCTGGGCCCGGGAGGCGGCCAAGCTGCACTGGTTCCATCCGTGGAGCCGCGTCTTCGAAACCGACCCACCGGAATTCAAGTGGTTCGTCGGCGGTCGAACCAACCTGAGCTACAACTGCCTCGACCGGCACATCGAGGAACAGCGAGGAGGCCATGCCGCCCTGGTCTACGAGAACGAGCGGGGCCAACACCGCAGCCTCACGTATCACCAGCTCTGGCACCAAGTGAAACAGGCCGCCGCGGGGCTCCGCGGCCTCGGGATAGCCCGAGGGGACCGGGTCGCGATCTACATGCCCACGATGCCGGAGGCGATCGTGGCGATGCTGGCGTGCACGCGCATCGGAGCGATTCACGTCGTCGTGTTCGCGGGATTTGGGAGCGGGGCCCTCGCCGAACGGATCCGGCTTTCGGGCGCCAAGCTGCTGCTGACCACGGATGTCACGTACCGGAAGGGAAGGGAGACCTCCCTGCTGCAGATCGTCGACTCCGCGCTCGCCTCTCCGGGGCACCCGGTCGAGAAGGTCGTGATTCTCCCCCGAGGCCCCGCGACCCCGACCCTTCGTCCCGGCCGCGACCTCCTGTGGAAGGAGTTCCTGGCCGGAGGGGAGGGTCGCTCGGATGCCTACGAATCGATGGAGGCGAACGAGCCCGCCTACATTCTCGCCACCTCGGGCACCACCGCGAAACCGAAGCTCACCGTCCACGTGCACGGGGGCTACTCCGTCTGGATCCGGAGCATGGCGGACTGGGTGTTCGGTCTCCGACCCGACGACATCTGGTGGTCCACCTCCGATATCGGCTGGGTAGTCGGGCACAGCTACATCGTGTACGCTCCGCTCCTCGTCGGATGCACTACCCTGGCCTACGAAGGGGCGATCGACTACCCTGGGCCGCAGTCGTTCTATCGGGTCATCCAGGACAA
>JASHYQ010000262.1 GCA_030042955.1 Thermoplasmata archaeon | reverse complement strand
GTGTACATCCAGTCGAAGGAAAACTCGTCGAACCTCGTCTTCATCGACGGCCAGGTCGTCGCGGACCTGTGCCGGTGCGGCCAGTCCAAGAACAAGCCCTACTGCGATAGCACGCACCGAGCGGTGGGCTTTCGAGCGCCCGCAGCGCAGGTCGTCTTGCTGGAGTAAGCTGGCCCGGTAGGGCCGCTGCACGCTCCCGACCCGGCGGCGGAGGGCCGGGAACTGTCTCCGGACCTTCTCTCCGACGCGCCACGGTGGGGAGAGCCCAGCGCAGACCTCGAAATCGCCCGTCCTAGATCGAGGTCAGGACCTGGTCCTGTCCGGTCCGCCGGAGGAGCTCCTCGCGGTCGTGGTGTGGGGCGGAGACCTTCTTCGGGGGGATGCTCTCGAACGCCAACATCCGGTCAACCGACACACCGTGGTGGCTCGGCGGGCTGCGGCAGAGCTCGACCGACTCGGACACCGTGGGCCGAGGGAGGCCCGGTGGATGGGTCTTCGGGCGTGATGCGTCCCTGGGGCTCCGACCTTCATAGGGACCTCAGACGCGTCGGACGGTCACGGGCGGAACCCGAGCGCCGGCATAGGTGAAGATCGGGGCGAGGAGCGCGAGGAAGGGGACGACCAGCAGGAGGTACTGTTGGTCGGGCACGACGTAGACGAGCGCGAGGAACGGCCCGATCAGCACGAGGAGCAGGAGGGCATAGAGCGTCGCCCCTCCGTAGAGGCTTCTTCGGGCAAAGCGGCGGCCGGCGGAGCTCAGCCCCACGACGATCCCGACCCCGCCCAGCCAACCGAGCCAGAACCCGATTGCGGCCGTGTAGGCGCCGAGAGGCTCCCCCGACTTGAGACAGGTGAGGGCGTGGGACGGTTGGCCATGGATGCAGGTGACCAGCGAGCTGGTCGACCCGAGCAGCACCGCGGCAGCCACCACGACGAGGAGGAATCCGAGGGTCCCGACCAGACAGAGGAACGAGGCGACCGTGAACCTCGGGTCGATCCTTCTCAGGGCCGCGAACCCCAGTCGATAGACGAGCAGCGAGAGCAGGAACAGGATCGCCCCGACAAGGACGAGCAGGGAGAGGGTCTGAAGCAGGGTGGACCCGAGGGAGAAGAACCCGCCGGGCGAGTAGAGCGCCAACCAGAGGAAGACGGACGGCAGCACCAGGGTGACGAGGGCCGCGGCAATCCCGAGGGCGCCGCCGACCGCGAGACGACCGGCTCCCTTCGTGTCTTCCGGCCGCGGCGCCACCGGAGACTCTGCCATGCTGAGGCCACATCGATACCCCGCTCCTCATAAACGTCCGGTCCCAACGGCTCGCGCTCCAGCGAGCCGGCCTGCCCGTCATCCTCATCCCCCGCGAGGCGATTGCATCGGACGATGAGCGAACGAGCCGGCGCGAGCCCTCCTTCTACGGCCCTCGCGACCGTGGGTGGAGGCTGCTTCTGGTGCACCGAGGCCGTCTTCTCCGAGCTACGCGGCGTGCTCGGAGTGCTTCCGGGGTACGCCGGAGGGTCCACCGCGAACCCGACGTACGAGCAGGTCTGCGGCGGACGGACCGGCCACGCCGAGGTGGTGCAGATCCAGTTCGACCCGGCGGTCCTTCCCTATCGGGACCTCCTCACGATCTTCATGACTACCCACGACCCGACGACAAAGCATCGCCAGGGAGCGGACGTGGGGGCTCAGTACCGCTCGATCATTCTCTATCACGACGACGCCCAACGTGCGACCGCCGAGGAGGTCATTCGGTCCCTGGACGCCCAGAAGCTCTGGCGAGGGAAGATCGTGACCGAGGTCGTTCCGCTCTCCACGTTCTATCCCGCAGAAGAGTACCATCGCAATTACTTCGCCCGAAACCCAGCCCAGGCTTACTGTCAGTTCGTCATCGTACCCAAGGTCGCCAAACTTCGGAAACAGTACACCGACCGGCTCCGCACGCCGCATCCGTGAACCCGGTCGCGCCCGGCCCATGAAGATCCTCGAGCTCGGCCTCGGCGTCCGTCCGATTCCGCCGGCGGGGTACGGCGCGATCGAGCAGACGATCTGGGACCTCACGACCGCTTTCCGGGCCGCGGGCCACGAGGTCGAGGTGGTCAATCCCATCGACCAGGACAACCGGAATCACGAGTGGCGGCTCGCGCGGGCGGCGCCGCGCATGGTGCGCGACCACCACGGGGACGTCCTTCACATCCACCAGGAACGGCAGGGCTTCTTCCTGGGCCTCCGCGGAATCCCGTATGTGCTCGACGCGCACGTCGCGAACTGGACGTACGCCCGAGGCGACCGGTCCAAGAGCTACAACCGCCTCCACAACCGTCTCCTGTTCTATCCCGAGGTGTTCGGCGCCCGGTGGGCGGCCGGCGTCGTCGCGGAGACGGAGCTCCAGCGCCTCGGGATCCTCCAGCGCGGCAAGCCGCGCGGCCAGCTCCGGCTGGTCGATACGGGCGTCGATACAGACACGTTCTCTCCCGGCGGCTCGAACGGTGACCCCCACGTCGTGCTCGGCATCGGGGTCGTCCAACCTCGGAAGCGATGGCACCTCGCGGGGAAGGCGCTCGAGGGGACCGACCTGAGGCTCCGGCTCGTCGGGCCGACGACCGTTGGGCTCGGGGGGGTCCCCGAGTACGCAGAGAAGGTCCGAGCGAGCGGCCCCGTCGACGTGCTGGGGGAGCTCCCTCGCGCTCAGCTCGTCCAGGAGCTCCACACGTGCGGGATGGTCGTTCACCCGTCGTCCGGCGAGACGGTCGGGCTCGCCGTGCTGCAGGCTCTCGCCGCTGCCCGGCCCGTCATCGCCTCGAGCGCCATCACGGTCGTCGGCGAGTCGGAGGGGGCGCTCGTTCACCGTCTCCCCGTCGAACCGGAGAACAGCGAGGAGGCCTCCCTCGTGGAGTTCATCCGAGCGCAAGCGCTCCGCCTGCGCGATGACGAAGGGGAGCGGGTTCGTCTCGGAAAGGCCGGACGCGCCGCGATGCTCCGACGCTTCTCGTGGGCAGCGGTCGCTCGCGGCCACCTCGCGCTCTTCCAGTCGGTCCTCGACGCGCGGGGCGGACGTCCGATGCTTCCCTGACCGTACCGCGAGGAGGACCGGGCCGGCTTAGACGGTTACCCCCGCCGCGAGCAGCGCCGCATAGACGGCAAACCCTGCTAGGAGGACCCCTGAGACGACCGCCACACCCCGGGGGAACCGCTCGGAGCGACGAGCGCCCTGGTGGAGCGCGAAAGGGAAGGCGACGATCCAGATGGCGATGGCGACGAAGAGGCCGACCAGCAGGAGGATCCCGCCGAGGTAGGCGAAGGCGAGCCCTGCCGTCAACCACCAGACCACTTGAAACGGGTTCGTCACCCCGACCGTGAGGGCGACCGAGAAGACCCGGACGTCGCCTGCGGGCGGAGGCGGCTCGGGGTGGGCCTCCCGGGTAAGCACCTGATAGGCGAAGAGCGCCATGATCGCGGCCCCGGCTCCCTCGACCCACCGGACGACGGGCGTGAGATTGACCAGGGCGTGGAGAGCGTAGACGAGCGCGCCGAGGATGAGGTCGGCCGTCATGGCCCCGAGACCGGTCGTGACCCCGGCCCGCAGCGACCGGACCGAGCGCACGGCGATGAGGGCGTTCATCGGCCCCGGCGGGATCACCAGGCTGAAGCCGAGGACCATTCCGACCAGGAAGGAATACGCGTCGGTCATGGTCCCGCCCCGTCCGGTCCGTCAGGCACCGCCAACTCGAAAGGGCTTGGCGGGCGGATGGCCCTCCCCGTGCGGGAAGTCTACGGGCGGACCAGGAACTGGACGTCCGTCTTGGACCAGGCCTTCGCATCGGTCCAAGGGTTCCCGTCGTACACCTCGCGGGTCGACCCCACGGACCGGATCTTCCCGTCCTTGCGCCGCCACCGAAGCCAGTCCATCAGTCCATGGTAGACCAGGGCGGGAGAGACGGTCTCCGGGTCGAACACCACGCTCGCGACACGGGTGGCTGGGAACGTCTTGAGGCGGACCGGGGCCTGGGCCCGCACCTTCGCCCCACGAACCTCAATCCCGACCTCCCAGCGGCGGGTGCCCGGTTCGCGGAAGAACCAATGCCCGGTACGGTACCCTCTGGCCTTGGCCCATCCGGCGAGGCGAGTGAACTCGGCCCGTATCCGTTTCTCGTTCCATGGGCCAGTCCAGGCGATGTACGCGACACGGTAGGCGGGGGTCCTCTTGAATGCAAAGTCCACGACCATCGGGTTCACCCGCGCCGGCATCGACTTCCCCGCCTTAAGGCCCTCGTCCGCTGGGGGTTCAGCAGGGGACCGGCATCGAGTGGGGTTAGGGGCTGCGGGGCGCCCGGGAGGCTTCCGGACGTTCTCTCAACGGCAACGAACTGGCGAGCGAGAGTCCGCGTCGCCGGTAGCCGACCTCCACGTCGCTGCCGACGGGATACCGCGCCAGCGTCTCCAGCAAGTCCCGCACACGACGCACCTCGAAGGACCCGACCCGGTCGAGGACGTCCCCCCGACGCAATCCGGCCTGGTGGGCCGGAGACCGGGCGATGACGTCGGCGACCAAAACGCCCGAGTTCGGAGAGAGACCGCGCGGTCCCGCGACCTCCGGTCGCAGGTCGACTAGGTACGTTCCCATCCATGGCCGGACCACCCGGCCCCGAGTGCGCAGCTCCGTGGCGATGCGCTGGACCGCCCGAATCGGGAGCGCGAACCCGACCCCTTGCGCGAAGGGCATCACCGCGGTGTTGATCCCGACGACGGAGCCGTCGAGGTCGACGAGGGGCCCTCCGCTGTTCCCCGGATTGATCGCGGCATCCGTCTGGATGAGGCCTTCGAAGACGAAGTCGGAGCCGGGAAGGGGCCGGTCGAGGGCGCTCACCACACCCATCGAGACCGTCGGCGACCCCGGTAAGCCGAGAGCATTCCCCACGGCCAACACCACCTGGCCGACCTGGAGCGCGTCCGAGTCGCCCAACCGGGCGGCCGGGAGGCCGCGGTCCTCGACCCGGACGACCGCGACGTCCGTCACGGGGTCCCCGCCCACGACATGACCCGACGTCGACCGGCCGCTGGGGAGGTGGACCCGGATCTCCCGAGCCCCGTCGACGACGTGCTGGTTCGTGATGAGGAGACCGGAGTCGTCCACCACCACGGCGGTCGCTTCGGCAGGAACGAGGAGCGGGTTCCCGCGATGGACGCCGCTGCGGAGCGTCTCGACGGCCGCGACCGCCGGGCCGACGGAGCGTACGGCCGCGGTGATCCGCTGTTCGAGCTCGGTCAAGCCCATCGGCGAGCCCCGCGGGGCCTACCGGCTGCCCGGCCAGGGAAGGGAGGGTTCGGGGCCTACCGGGGGAACGGAGGGTCCGGGCGAAAGGGGGATGGGCATCTCAACCCTCACTAGCCCGACAGGAGCTTCTCGAGCCTCTCGAAGAGCTCGTCGGCTTCCTTCTCTTTCTTTCGCCCGCCTTCCCATCGGGCGTTGACGATCTGTACTAGGAGGTCCGCGACACTGTCCATCCACGGGCCCTCTTGGGCGTCGAACTTCTTCTTCAGCTTCTCGCGCAGCAGCTCGTTGT
>JASHYQ010000261.1 GCA_030042955.1 Thermoplasmata archaeon | reverse complement strand
GTCGACTCGTAGGCACGGGCCATTCCGCGGACGACCGCGGGGCCGAACAGGATGTTCCCCTGGCAGGCGAAGCCGTCCCCGACCTCGTGGCCGGCCCACTCCGGGCATTTTGCCCCCGTGAACGCCGCGGCCTCGCCCTTCGCATCCACGACCCCGAGCTGTCGGCTCTCCCGGCCGGGGTCGGCTTCGACCAGCCGGCGCACGACCTCGCGCGCTCCGACACCCTCGGCGAGGAGCTGGAGCCCCTCGGGACCCCAGCGCAGGTTGGAGTTGGCCTGCGTCGCGATCGCGCCGACGCTGGCGCGGGACCACGGGACGACAGCTCCTACGGCGGGGAACTTCGAGTGCACCGCCACCCCCCAGCTCTGCGTGGCGACGTCACAGGCAACGATGGAGAACGTTCCGAACCGTGGAGGCATCATCGTCGTCAGGGAGGGTCCCTGCCTAAAGATGTCGGGGTCCGTTCCGCGGGTGCGGAGGACGGCCGGAGCTCCCCCAGGAGTCGCTCGACGCGCTCCGTCGCCTCGGTGCGTCGGCCGGCGGCGTAGGCGGCTTCCGCGCGACGGAGCGCCTCGAGCTGATCCCGGACGTCCCGTCCCTCGGCACGGAGCAGGCCGATGAGCCGGGCGGCCAGACGGATCCGGTTACCCGTCCGGTCCTCTTCGGGGTCGGGGGCGGCGTCGGGGATGGGGCCGGGCGTGTAGTCGAGAAGTCCCCGGGGCCATTGGGTGACCTCACCTTCTCCGCGGCGGGTCCGTCGCGGGCGCTCGTCGGAGGTCACGGGGGTCGAGACGGCCCTAGGCAGTCTCCGTCTCGGCGGAGGGAGGGGGCGCCGCTGCCGGGGGCCGTCCGGCCGCGCTCTTGGGACGGGGGAGCCGAGCCCGAAGGCCCTCCCAGACGCCGTCGACCCGCTCGTACACTCCCGGCACGAGGCCCTCGGAAGCGAGGAGCTGGGCGGCCTCCTCGACGCGCGCGCCCGAATCGCCTACGTCGACCCCGTGGGCCGCGGCCCAGGCGACCGACCCGCGAGCGAGCAGCACCTGGTCGTCGGCCTCCCGACGGGCCCGCAGGGCGTCGCGCTGGGCGGGCGCGAGCGCGTTCTCCGGGTTCCAGCTCGGGGGCATGGGTGGGGGGATCTCGACCCGGAGCCGGCGGAACGGCTCCGGCAGGGTCGGCCAGCGGGGCTCGTGGAATCGGATCGAGAGGCGGTCCAACGCCTGGAGGGCCGTCGCGAAATCCCCCGCGGCGGCCGCGTCCTCGGCCTTGTCGTACGGCCCCAGGAGGTCCGGGCTGGGGGCGCCCTTCCAGAGGTCGAGGAGGAGCGTGACCCGGGAGGGGACCAGGCGTCGGAGCACCTTCTTCTCCGGAGGCTCCACCACGAGAGGGGTCACGGGGACCTCAGGAGTCTTCTCGGGGGGACGGTTCGGAGCACCCGGCATCGTGACCCCGCGGCGTCTAGATGAACGCCTCGAACTCCTTCGTGACCTCGGGGTACTTGTCGCGGACGGCTTTCAAGATGTTGTGGACGTTCAGCTTCTGGAGCTTCACGCCCTGCAACGCGTCCACGACCTTGTCGAACGTCTCGTCGGAGAGCGAGGTCAGCTTCTCCTTGGCGAGCCAGTTCCGGTAGAGCTTCTCCTCGAGCCGGGCGCGCCAGCCCCGGTCGTACTCCATGAGGGCCTCCTTGGAGGCGTTGTTGGTCTGGGCGGCCTTCGCCGCGACGGTGCCACAGATCTTGCCGGCGATGCAGCCGTTGGCGATCCCGCCCCCGGTGAGCGGGTCGATCATCCGCGCGGCATCCCCCACGACCATGAACCCGTCCGTGACCGTCTGCTTGAGCGGGGGCGAGATCGAGACTCCTCCGCCGACCATGTCGATCTTCTTGCCCTTCGCGTACGCCGGATGCTTCGCGATCCACCGGTCGAGGTAGTCCCGCGGCTCGGCCATTCCGTGGATCTGGCTCACCTGGACCCCGATGCCGACGTTCGCGAGCCCCTCCGCCTTCGGGAAGATCCAGACGTACCCGCCGGGCGCGACCTTGCCGAGGTAGAAGTCGCAGAAGCGGATGTCGCAGTCGACGTTCGTCATGCGGTACTGAAGGCAGGAGTCCATGTCCTTGAGGGCGATGTTCGTGGGGACCCCGGCCCACCGCCCGACCTGGCTCTCGAAGCCGTCCGCCCCGACCGTCACCTTCGCGTGAACGTCGAACGTGGTGCCGAACTGCTTGACCTTCGCGCCCACGACCTTCCCGTTCTCCTTCAGGATCCCGGTCGCCGCCGTCTTCAGGCGGACCTCGACGCCGGCGTTCGCCGCGTCGATGGCGAGCTGCTTGTCGAACTCGTCCCGCTCGACGACGTAGCCGACCTCGTTGCCGGCGTCCTTCTCGTTGATCTCAAAGACCGTCTCGTTCGGGGAGAAGATCCGGGCCCCCTCGACCTCGACGTTCACCCAGCGGCCGGGCTTGATCCCGACGTCCGGCAACCAGTCCTTGCTCATCCCCTCGCCGCACCGGACGGGGCTGCCGATCTCCTGGCGCTTCTCGATCATCAGGACCGACGCGCCGTGCTTCGCGGCCCACTTGGCCGTCATGCTGCCGGCGGGGCCGGCGCCGATGACGAGGACGTCTGTCTTCAGGTCCGAGGCCATCTTTCTCCTCCGTGGTGGGGTCGTCCTAGCCGATCTCGATCGCGCCGACCGGACACGCCTTGACGCAGATCTCGCAGCGGGTGCAGACCTTCTCGTCGAAGGTGATGCGGGTCTCGTCCAGGTAGATGCAGTTGAGGGGGCAGATCCCGACGCACGCCCCGCAGTAGATGCACAGCTGGCCGGACGACTCGATATGGAGGCTCTTCTTGCTCGGCAAGTGCCGTCCCCGGTTCCCACCGCCCCGGGCGATATTAAAGGATATCCCGGATATCGCGCGCTCACCGAGCGGCGGTCGGCGGCGCCGTTGCCGGGACCCTCGGCGCCTCGTGCTCCGCGAGCCAGCGCTCCGCGTCGATCGCCGCCATGCAACCGGCGCCGGCGGCGGTCACGGCTTGCCGGTACCGGTGGTCCTCCACGTCCCCGGCCGCGAAGACCCCCTCGACGCTCGTGCGGGTGTGGTCGCTGACCACGATGTATCCCTGGGGGTCGAGACGGAGCTGGCCCTTGAACACCTCGGTGGCCGGGTCGTGGCCGATCGCAACGAAGAGACCCCCCACCGCCAGCTCGCTGGTCCGCCCGCTGGGCAGGTGCTTCAGGCGGACCCCTTCGACCTTCTCCTTCCCGAGGACCTCCTCGACGCACGAATCGAGAATGAAGGAGATCTTCGGATGGTTGCGGGCCCGGGCCTGCATGATGGGGCTGGCCCGGAGGGTCCCCCGCCGATGCACGATGGTGACGTGGGTCGCGAAGTTCGTGAGGAAGAGCGCCTCCTCCATCGCGGTATCGCCGCCGCCCACGACGGCGAGCTCCTTGCCCTTGAAGAAGAACCCATCGCAGGTGGCGCACGCCGAGATCCCCCTCCCCCGGAGCCGCTCCTCGGAGGGCAGGCCGAGCCAGCGTGCGTTGGCCCCCGTGGCCACGATGACCGCATCCGCTAGGTAGCTCCCCCGCGCCCCGGTCTGGAGCCAGAAGGGGCGGTGGCTGAAGTCGACCCGCGTCACGTTGTCGTCGATGGCCTCGGTCCCGAACCGGATGGCCTGCCGACGCATCAGGTCGATGAGCTCCGGCCCCTGGACCCCGTCCGGGAATCCGGGGTAGTTCTCGACGTCGGTGGTGGTCAGGAGCTGGCCGCCCGCAGGGACGCCAGAGACGAGGAGAGGGTGCAGTTCCCCGCGAGCGGCGTAGAGGGCCGCCGTGAGGCCGGCGGGTCCGCTGCCGAGGATGGCGAGGCGGACGTGACGGGGAGCCTCGGACATCGCCGGACTACGTCGGCGGGGGGTTAAAGCGGCGATGGCGGCCGTAACCTCGGCGCTATTTCCTGGTGCCGGGGAGTCGGAGCCCGTCCGGGCCCGTGGGCTCGGCGTAGCCGGAGCGGAAGAAGAGCAGCGGAGGGCCGTCCCGCCCTAGCTCCTGGTGGACGACCTCACCGACGATCAGCACGTGGTCGACGTGAGGGGTCCAGGCCGCCACCCGGCATTCGGCGGCGCCGAGGGTCCCGTCGAGCAGGGCGACCCCGGTCGTTCCCCGATGGAGCGGGAGGTCCCGGAACTTCTCCACGGGGGAGGTCGCCCTCGCGAACCGCTCGCTCACCGCCCGTTGGTCCGCCGCGAGGAAGTTCACCGCGAAGGTACCGCTCCGCTGGATGACGGGGGTCGTGTCCGCGTCCTGGGTGAGGCTGATGAGGAGGGAAGGGGGGGAGAGCGTGACCGACAGGAGGGCGTTGACCGTGAGCCCCGCGTCGAGCGGGCCGTCGCGGGCGGTCACGACCGCGACCCCGGTCGCCCACCGGGCCATGAGCCCGCGGAAGGCCGCCGACTCGCTCGACGAGAACGGTCGGGCGCTCATTCGTCCCGCCAGGTGAAGAAGCGGACCGCGAGGCCGAAGAAGACCAGCGCGATCGCCATCACGACGACGAGGTCGGTGATGGCCCGGGAGGTGTTCGAGAACAGCATCACCTGGTTCATCCCGTCGATGACGTAGTAGAGCGGGAGGATGTGGGCGATCGGTTGGAGCCACGCCGGGAACAGGGAGACGGCGAAGAACGTCCCCGAGAGGAACATCATCGGGAACGTGATGATGTTCCCAATCAGGGCAGCGCTCTCGGGGGTCCTCGCGACGGTCCCCGCGAGCATGCCCAACGAGACGAAGAGGAATGGCCCGGCGAAGAGGAACGGCAAGAGGCCGGCGTTCACCTGGACGTGGGCGTTGAAGAGCACGACGCCCGTGCCGATCATGATCCCCGCCGAGATGAACGTCAGGAGGACGTACCAGAGGATCCGGGAGGTGAGCCACTCCGCCTTGGTCAGCGGAGTGAGCGAGAGCTCCCGGAAGATCCCGTCCTTCCGGTACGAGGCGGCGATGTCGACCATCGAGAACATCGGGCTCGTCAGGATCGTGAACCCGATGAGTCCCGGGATGAGGTAGTCGATCTCCCGGTAGACCTGGCTCCCCACGTTCCGCGCCGTGATGCCGAGGATCGGGGAGCACGTACTGCACGCGGCATGCAGGTTGAAGGCGGTCACGACCCCCTGGACGGCGCTCTCGGCGAGACCGGCGTCGGACGCATCCTCCGGGTTGGTGTACAGCACGACGTTCACGTTCGTGTGGTTGGTGTAGTTGGCCTGGAATCCCTCCGGGATGACGAGGCCGGTCGTGTA
>JASHYQ010000260.1 GCA_030042955.1 Thermoplasmata archaeon | reverse complement strand
AGATGGGCGACCGACTTGACCCTTACGTGACGCGGAATCCAGGAACGCTGCACGGTCGGACCCCGTCACCGGGGAGCTACGGGAGGGTATCCGACCCGCTCCGGCCGTTCCACCGCCATCCGGCGGTGTTACCACCCCGTCCGTCGATGAACACGGGACCGGAGTCGGTCGAGGATCTCCCGTTCCTCCGGGGACGGGTCGAGCCCGAATTTGTACAGCCTCGACAGGTACACGTAGAGAACGCGGAGCCGGATTAGCCAATCCAACGACCGCTCGGGGGGCGCCTCGAAGGGACGGACCGACTCGTACCCTTGGAGCAGCCACTCGCGGAGGCGTTCGCGGTGAGAGCTCCCGCTCAGCACGGTCAGCGAGGTCGCTAGATCGCTGAGGAACCAGTGGTAACAGCAGTTCCCGAAGTCGAAGACCGTGATCCGGCCGGTCTCGGGTTCCAAACGGAAGTTCTGGGGACCCAGGTCACCGTGAACGAGCCCGAACGTCGTGGAGGACTTGGGAAGCTGCTGGAGATGCTCCAGCACGCGGTGCAATTCATTTCGGGAGTCGGAATCGTCCACCGGAATCAGGGTCGTGGCCTGGGCCATCCACACTTCTTGGTCCCACGACCAGCGACGCCCCGAGACCCGGGGACGGTAGGTAGAGGCAGCGTCGTGGATCTTCGCGAGCGTGCGTCCCCACTCGAGCAGAAGCTCCCGGGTCCAGAACGGAGAGGTTTCGTCCACCACCACGCCCGGCGCCCAGGTGAATACGGTCACGAGGAACACCCCCTCAGTTCCCCGTACCTCCTCGACAAGCCTCCCGTTCGAGGACTGGAGAGGCCCGCCCACGCGGATGCCGGCGTCGACCAAATGGAGGAGGAAGTCGGTCTCCGCCTCGAGTTGGTCTCGGGTACGGAACGACGGGTCCGTGAGTCGCAGGATCGACCGGGTTCCCGAATGCTGAAAGGAGAACTCGGAGTTTCCGGAATCGCTCAGATGCCGCACCGACGGGCCTTGGCCGCCCCACCACGCTGCCGCCTGGCGGGCCGTATCCACCGAAGCGTACCGAATCACCGAATCTCCCTGCCGTCCCGCGCCGAGCCCCCGAGCGACGCTCGGGTTACGTCCTCGAGGGGATGAGGAGCTAGTCTAGCGCCCCTTCGAGCTGGGCCGAACCGCGACAGCCTCTACTGAGACCAGGGCCTCCGGAACGGGGAATCCCGTCACCATGGGCATCGTCTAGACCAACGGAGGAGTGGCGAAGGCCCGACCCGAGGCATCCAGCCTCCTCCGGCCGCGCGATGCGTCAGTCAGAAAGGCGGTGACCTGGACGACGTCGTCGTACGAGCATCCCGCTTCATCGAGCGGCAGCTCCTTTTCGTCGCTGAACCTTCATTTCCTCTATCACGCGCCAAGGCCCACCTGGCTTGGTCCGCTTCCACGCATTCCAGCGAAACGAATCGGGACGGATATCCGAAAAGATCCACCGCTCGGACCGTGAACCTCGATTCTCCTCTTGAAGCACGATCCGACCGCGAACCGCTCGTCCGATAAACCGACGTACGGCCCTTTGGCGGGGCGCGACCCACGTGCTTCGCCAGGCCCCTAGATGGGGGTCGTAGTATCGAATGGTTGTGCCCCAGGGGACGAATCGACCGGTTCTCGGATGGATTGATCCCCAGACATCCTGAACGGCCCGACCGTCAAGAATCCAGTTGAAGTGAACTTCTCCCGGCGCCCGCAGGCGGGAAAGAGGATACCGGTGTTCTACGATGTCCCAATCGCCGATGAACTGCCCGAACAGGCCAAGCTTGTCCCGAAGGTCTTGGGCAGGACCGTACGCAGGGAGCCCTTCGATCGTCCAATCCTTGACGGAGCGTGCCATGAACGACTGACTACGGAGGCAAGATAAATTGGACGCGTCAGCGACAGCTGACACCGGTCTCAACCGCGGACCTCGCTCGCGAATGGAGAGGTTCCGACCTGATGGAGGTGACTTCGCGGTCGCAGCTCTGCACCGCGCTCTGGTCGCGGTCCTCCATCGACCGGGCGCGGCCTTCAAGACGGCGTGGGCGACGCCAGGACCCTCGCCAGTCGATCCAGCTGACCAACTAGATTCTGTCTCCCGAGCAACATCCAGTGCTTGGTCGAAGGCGCTTCCGTCGTGAGGACGAGACGCGTTCCCGTTTCGACCGCGTGAAAATCGGCCGCCATCCGATACTCCTGCGGGGAGGACCTAGGTCCGAAATCTAGGGCCTGCCTGAAGGAGAGGCGCTTCAGTCGATCCACCTCGAGAAACGTGCCCCGGCCGCTCCAAGAGGTCGATACCCCCTTCCCCTGGAACTCGCTTTGCCACTCGGGCTTGCCGACCGACCCCGCCTCCTCGTAGCTGAACTCGATCCTCCCGCCGACCCGGACGTCGAGTTCCTCGACCTTCATCACAAACGCTTCGGGAGACCACCAGGACTCGAGCCCGTCCCTGGTAGTCCAAAGTGACCACACCTTCTGGACCGGCGCCGGAAGCACCCTTTCCTCGGTGAATCGGACCAGCCTCCCGGGTCGCGACGGATCCTCCATCGTGACGTTTACCGAGGCGGCGAGTCGATAACAGGTACTGCCCCCGATGCGAGGTGGGCCGGGGCGGATTCGAACCGCCGATCTCCGCGTTGTAAGCGCGGCGTCCTCACCCCTAGACGACCGGCCCTGGTGCCGAGGGAGAACGCTCCTCGGTGATGGGTGTGTCGGTGCCGGCGTGTTCCCGGTGCCGCACCCGGACGGCAACGCCATGCGTCAGTTCGACCATTAAGCGCCCGGGGAGCGCTGCCTCCCCCACACCCGCGAGCGCCCCGTCCCGGAGGAGGACCACGGAATCCCCGACGCGAATCTCCGGGTCCGCTGCGCGCACCCCGGGCACGAAGAGGTCGCCCGTCAGCGCAAGCGTCGGGTCCACGGACACCCACAACGGCGGGTCGGGCACTAGGCGACGGGCCCCCGCGACCGTGAGATGGAACAATCCCCGCTCCTCCCGCAGGGTAGCGAGGTCCGTGCGGCCGTCGGTCAGCCGCTGGAACCACGGTCGTCCCGCGAGCCGGACCGGGCCGGCGAAGAGGCGGTCCGCCCCGGATCGACCGATCTGGAAGGCGAGTACCCCGTGCAGTTCCTCCCGGACGACGGTGAGGGGCCCTCCGCTGACCGGCCGCTCATCCGCCAGGGATTCCGCGACCGCCGTCCGCAGGGAGTCCAGGGCCTCGTGGGAGGTGGTCCGGTCTCCTGTAAGGGTCCAGCGCACCGGTAGTCCCGTGGGCCATGCGTCCCGCAGGAATCGGTACTCCTCCGGGTCGAGATGGACCACCGCCGACCGGTAATGTCCCGTGGCCGCGAGGTGCTGAAGCCCCTCCACCACGGCGGATCGTTCCCGCTCTTCCCAGTTACCGGTCACCGGGATGTCGTAGTGGCGGGCGGGCGGGACGTCCTCGAGCTCCCGCGGGACCAGTCCGATCGGCGAACTCACGGAGACGACGTGGAGGCGTTCGAGCGGAGAAAGTCCCTCCAGCGCGCTCGCGAAGCGCCGATGACTCCGGGAGAAGCGGTAGGGCTTCGTCCGGGAACAGGGGACGAGAAGGAGAACCGACTTGGACGGTGGTGGCGCGTATCGCTCCCGAAGACGTCGGCGGAATCGGACCATTTCCGGCCGGTGGTGCGACTCTAGAAGGACGTAGGCATGGGACTCGCCGCCCGTGACCCGGGTTCGCTCGTCGAGGAGCCCCCCGAGCTCGCGGTCGGCGTACCGGAGCATCTCGGCCAACGCCGGCTCGGCGACCAATCGGGCCTCCACGAGCTCTCGAAGTCGCCCGGTTTGTGCCGCCGTCCGGCTCTCAGCAAGCGCCTGCCGGTACACCTCCGCGGTGTGGACATCGAGAGCGCCTGGTGGGTCGCTCGTGCACGCAGGACACCTGCAACGTCCCTCCGCGCGGGCGATGGCCCCGTCAATCG
>JASHYQ010000259.1 GCA_030042955.1 Thermoplasmata archaeon | reverse complement strand
GGCGTCGGCGCTCTGCAACCTCGATATCGTAGAGGTCGATCGCGGAGAGGAACTTCTGCTGGAGATACTCCTGCAGTGTGGCCGACTCCTCCAGAGTCTGACCCTCTCCTATAGGCAACTCCTCCTGCGCCATCATCGCCTCCATCCGGCCCCGGATCTGGGTGATCTTCTCCTGTTCTCCGGGGTGAAGCGTAGGTTCCAGGATGTGGTACAGAATCTCCCCGTCCGCGGGGCTGAAGAAGATGCGCGTGAAGGCATACGGCGGGCGCACCGGGTAGGTGACGTCCACCGTTTTGCGGTCGGACAACAGTTGCCGCCGCATGTAGCCCAGCTCACCCTGTATGAGTACCTTCTCGGAGATCGTTTGGTGAGGGAGCAGGCGCGCCTCGAGAGCCCTGGCCTCCCTGCGTAGGGTCTTCAGATCCTTCGGGTTGACCCGGGTTGACGAACGCCGCGACGGGGAATCGAGCTTCGAGTCTAGCAACGCCGCCGACCGTCGGGGTGGGGTCTCTGACCCAGCCATCGTACTACCCGCCCGCTCCGGGAGTTAAACGGCTTTCTTCGTTCCGCTTGCCTGCGGTAGATTCCGTAGACCTCCTGTTTGACCGGTCGTTGCGGTTGAGCTACCGTCGCGCACAGACGCGTTCTCCGGGCTACGGCATCTCGTTCGGCCCGCCATATCAACCTCGCAGCCCCTGCGAGGGTCGTGGAACGACTTCAGCCAGTCTGAGGTCTCGTCCACGCCCAAGAAAGGAGGAAACGAAAGGGGGCATGAGCGACAAGAGAGCGACCTTGAGAGAACGAACCCAGAGGTTCCGCCGCCGCATGAGCGGTCAGAAGGCGGTGTCGCCGGTCGTGGCGACGCTGATCCTGATCCTGATCGCCGTTGCGGCCGCTGCGGCACTCTACCTTTGGTTGGTTGCCTGGCAGGGCAACATCACGGGCGGGATCGGCAACCAGCAGGTCCAGGCCACGTTCACCATCGGTGGCAGCACGTCGGTCTATCCGTTTAGCTCGCTAGCCGCAACGTGGTACGAGCAGAACCACTCGGATGTACAGATTCAGGACGACCAGGGTGGGACGGGCGCAGGCATGTTGTCGGTTTGTGAGGGTCACGTGGACGTCGGGGCGGCTTCGACCCCCGAGACAGTCTCGGGACTGCAGGCTAGCGACAACTGTCCGTCGACCCCCGGCATCACCATTACGACCATCGCCTACGACGCGGTCGACGTGGTCATCAACGGTGCGAACCCGCACGGTCTCCTGAGCATCAACTTCGACACGCTCAACGAGATCTATGAGTCGGCCAGCACGAGCGGCAATCAGCCGTTCATCCAGACGGGCACCACCCCGCTGACCACAGTGAACAACGTGAAGTACACGACCATCACGGACTATACGGCGGACGTCTTCAGTCCGACCAGCACCTACAACGCCCCGCTGCTTTGGGAGCAGATCCCAGCGGCGGCCGGCGGTGCAACGATTGAGTTCCCGACCCCGACGGGCCTTACGAACAACGCTGTCTGTGGAACGAGCGGGACTGGGACCTGCCTCGACGTCAACGTGACCGAGGCGGCCCTGGAGGCTGTTGGTACCGGTGGTACTAGCGACACGGCGGCCGCGGCGCCGGTTGGCGCCGCGTCTGGCGCGTCTGATCTGCTCTGCACGACGGGTGGAGCGATCGCCGCTGGGCCCTCGAGCGTGTACACCTGCACCGTAACGGACACCACCTTCTGCGGGTTCACGGTATGCGCGGGTGGGTCGGGCAGCTACCCTGCCACCGCTGCAATCGTCCCGATTGAGCGCTCCGACGCGAGTGGAACCACTCAGACCTTCGAGGCCAAGCTCCTCGGATACACGAGCAACAGCGCCATTTCGTCGAGCTATGGCGGGCTGGGTTACAGCGGCTGCGGGTCGAACAACCTGCTGTCAGACTGTAACATTCTCCTCGCGTCGAAGGATCAGGGCAACGGCAACCCCGGAGTCTTGGCACTTGTCGCTGGAAGCGAGAACGCGATCGGCTACGCGTCGGATGGACTCGCCCGGACCTACAGTGGGGTTGGGACCGCCGGTATCGTTCCGTTCCTAGCGGTCGGGCAGTCGGTCGGCAACGGCCTCGGCTCCCCGGCTACCAGCTCGGGGCTTGCGTACGGCGCTGTCGTCCCCTCGACCGGTGCGACCGGGACTATCGCGGCGGGAATTCTGGACAGTGCCACGGTGAACCAGTATGCTGGCTGGCGCCCGTTCGAGTTCGTTACGCTCCAGCCGCCAGCGGGTGAGGTGTCGGACTTCTTCACCTTCCTCCTGGCGCCGGACGTGAACCAGAACTTGGCGACGGCGACCGGCGAGGTCAGCATCTACTCGATCTAATCGGGTAAATCTGATAGGAGTAGGCAAACCCCTTCCTTCCCCCGGGGGAGACCCCCCGGGGGTTCAGTCTTTTTGATGAGGACAGGGAGCAGCATTGCTTCCTGGACAGAACCTGGGCCGCCGACCACCTCTCGAACGAGAGGTCGGTGATGGCACTAGACCCACAAGGTAGGTCCAACTCTGAAAGGGCGGGGGCCTTAGACAGGATCGAGCGTGACTGCGGTGTAGAAACCTACTACCGTGGTATTGATTAGATTCGGATTGTAGAACACGAGAGCCCACTGGCCGGGTAGAATCGTCACGTCCAGACGGTAGACCGAAAGATTCGCGATCCTCCCCGAACTCCAAGCGTACTGCCCCACTACGCCATTATGGTTGAGCGCTGCGAGTTCCGGCGGGGTCAGAACATAGACGACGATTCCGAGCGTGTTGGTGAAGGTCCCGTTCACGACGCAGCTGGTACTGATAATGAACGTAATCGAGTTGTACTGTTCGCCGGGCAACGAATAGTATGACAGAGCGGGAATCAAGCTCTCCGCTGAGTTTCCTCTCTTAGGGTTAAACCCGTTGGTAAGCACAAACGCCGCTCCTACGACGACCACTACGATTACCACGGCGCCAAGCGCAAGCAGAGGAGAGCGTCCCTTTCGACCGACACGTCCCGAGGAGCCCGTCAATTCCCCACCGTACCCTGACTTCGAAATGACTTCGGAAGACAAACCGGATGAGTCTTCAGCGGCGGATCCCGCGACCGGAGTACGAATCTGGCACCGAATCTCGCTGAGAACGACTTGAGAGACCACGTTTCCGTTGACCTTCGAGGAGATATGAAGGACCGGGTCTCAAGCACCTGGGCCCTTCGGAAAATCTGCATGGGTCCGGACTCTTCGAGGCCCCGCGCTGCAACCTCAGATGGGGCAGTTGGCTCGTCCAGACTCTCTGGTCGGGTTGAACCGACCGGCCATGCTGGGGGTGAGGCATGCTGTGCTGAGGGCTCGGGCTTCTACCCGGTTGCGAATCCCAGTGCTCTTGGACATCAGAAGCTACAAGTCCGTGCACCCGAGCTAACAGTGGGGCGACTTCGCGATCGTTCAACCCTCATCGCCGGTGTGTCCAGCCACTAGTGGTCACGTAAACGAGACCCATGTCAGGGCCGATTCTCGATGCCCTGACTTCCCGCTACCACGAGGACTCGCTTGCTCGGGGAGATGTGCCGGGAGTGGAGGTCGGCAGTTCTCGGGCCGCCGCGCTCGGCTGCGTTGTACGTGACCCTATGCTTCGGCTGGGAGCTAGACGAGCGCGTCCTTCCTTACGCACAAGGCGAAAGAGAGTCTGACCGTCTGGGGTCACCCGAGTAGGAATGTCGCCCGATAGGCGTGGGCCCTCAGGTCTCCTTGGGTCATTCTGCCGCTGCTTCCCTCGCGAGAGCGTCGGCTGCAACCTGGGATCTACGCCCCATCTCGAAGACGGTCTCGCTCTCAGCTCGTCAACCTCAACTCCCGATGCAAGCTGCGGTGGCATTCTCGGGGCGTGCGGGCTCTCAGGTCGTTCTGGTCCTGCGTCTAGCTTACGGAGGCGGCGTTCTTCGGCGCTTGATTCCCACGGCGTCGAGTGGCACGCCGCTTGACAAATCCGCCGGCAGGGGGCGAGTCTAGCCCAGCAGTTGTCAAGGATCTACTCCTGGACGCTGCGTCGCTCGGGCCGTGTTCAGCCGTCCCCTTGACTCGGACACTGGGTCACGACGTAACCTCCTAGCCCAGATCGCTATCCATGTCCGCGAAGCGGCGGAGGCGTCTGAAGGCAACAACGTCCCGGCCTTTCGCGACGCCCTTGAGCAAGTCGTGCAGCTCGTCATAGGTCTTGACCTGGAAGAGATTGGCACCGTCCGGCCCAATCCCCGATATCTCAAGATCCGATCGCGAGGTTACGCTACCTGTGAGACGAAGCTGCGTGCCCTGGAGGACCACCGCGTGCTGCTTTACGAGGCTTTGGAGCGGGCTAAGGATCGTGGAGACCATGACGAGGTCCGGGAGGTGGCTGAACAGGCCATCCTGGCAATCGAAGCCGAGATAAGGGACCTCAAGCAGCAGCTCGCTCCCAAGTTCCCCGTCGAGCGGACTGGCGTCTGACCCCACCCATCGCTCCTGGTGCGATAGCTCACGCCCCGAATTGGCGCCCTAGTCAAACGCTGGGCCCGACTACGCCCAGCTGCCAGAGGAACAGCATGGGATAGTAAGGAAACATTGAAAGCTATCGAACTGTATGTATGCTATTGTGTCGCACGGGCACCCGACCCATTTTCGACTGCGCTTGCCGCGCGCCGAAGTCCTCGTCGGAGTTCTTGCCGCAGTCGTTGTCCTTGATCTGGCCCTGGTCTACCTCGACCAGCCCGGTGAGCCGCTGGCTCCGGCGGTTACCCACATCACGTCCGTGAGCTGGGTGTCGAACGGGACGACCCTTTCGTCCGCTGCAGGATTCGTCTCCCATCCTGGCACCCGCATAGCGTTCGTGTTGGAGGACACGAACTGTCTGATTGGCTGTCTACAGCTGAACTTCACTTCGGTCTCCGTCTCCCCGAGCGGGTTCACCCTCGTGAACGCAACTCTACCGGTTATTGACCCCGGACTGACCGACAACCTCACCGCGGTCGTGGCGATGCCCAACCACTCCTATTCCGGACCACTAACCCTCACACTGAGCTAGGGGAACGGCGAGGGGCGACGCCACGTCCCACGGTCCTCCGACCCACCAACTTTGACCGTTGGATCAGTGCCGGTCGCCCCGCCACCCTCGGGCCACCCCGGAACGCTAGCCCAGGCGCAAGAGCGTCTGAGCAGTCCGTCCTAGGAGCCCTTCTCGGTCCCGCTGCGAAAGGTCGAGCCCTTCCGCCAGCCCCACGCTGGTGACAATGCTGGAGACAGGCCAGTCGGAGCCGAAGAGGAAGCGCTCCGGCGTTCCGGTGCTTACGATCGCCTCCTCCACCCTCTGCCGCGTCAGCTCGAGCGAACGGTCGAAGTACGGTGAGCTGGGTGGGGGCAGCAGGCCCGAAATGTCAGCATAGACATTCGGGTTCTTGTACACCAGCTCCGCGGCCTCGTCGATCCACGGGTTGCCGAGATGACAGAGGACGAAACGGACGTCCCGAAACCGACCTGCGA
The DNA here is from genome assembly GCA_030042955.1 of Thermoplasmata archaeon. Classification (GTDB taxonomy): domain Archaea; phylum Thermoplasmatota; class Thermoplasmata; order Lutacidiplasmatales; family UBA184; genus Lutacidiplasma. The sequence goes on along the minus strand of JASHYQ010000259.1, from coordinate 427 downwards.
CCTCGTCGACCTCCAGCGGACGGGCGAATCGCAGAAGACCTCGTCCTTGGAGCGTATCGCCCTGATGGAGGAGGACGGGAAGCTGGCGTCGGTGTGCGAGCTCGTAGACGGAGTCCAGGCGCCGATCGTGGGGATAGAACGGTAGATAGCCCGGATAGAGCTTGATGCCGAAGAGATGCTCCTCCTGGGCGAGCGTTTGGAGCGTCGCCGCGACCGACGCCTCTCCTCGGGTGGGGTCGACGGTGGCGACCGGGAGGATTCGTCCACCGCTCGCTTCGAAGTGGCGACGGCCTTCCATCAGACCCTCCTCCTCCGTGGGAGTGAGGAACATCTGCAGAGCCAGCGCGACATCGATACCGCTGGCGTCCATCTCGTGCAGCAGGCCGTTCAGGCTGTAGTCCAAGTCGTCTCGGTAGGCGGTCTGGCG
>JASHYQ010000258.1 GCA_030042955.1 Thermoplasmata archaeon | reverse complement strand
CCCGTGACGGTGACGGCCGCCGCGCGCAGCGAAGGCCCCGCCCGGTAGAACGCGATGGCCATCACGGCGAGCGTGAGCACCGCCTGGACCGCGGGCACGAGCGGCCCCGAGGGGAGGAGATTCTGGTACTGCAGGACCCCGTAGAAGTTCAGGCTGAACGAACGTCGGTTGATCTGCGAGAAGAAGACGACGTCGATGAACTCCGACCGCCAGACGGCGTACGTGGCCGCCGTGACGGCCCCGAACATCCCGAGGGCGGTCGCCGCCCCCAGGTACCTTCGCCGGGTGGACCCGAACGAAGCGACCAAGGGGAACAGGGTCGGGAACCGTCCCGTGGAGAGGAAGCCCCCGAGCGCCGCGGCGAGGGGCTCGCGGCGGGCCATGAGAAGAAGCCCTACGAAGACCGTGAGGGGGATCAGGGCGTTGCTCGCTCCGTCGATCTGGGTCGCGATGAGAGGGAGGTAGATGGGGGAGGTGGCGACGAAGAGCGTGAGGTACCGCCGGTCCGGTCCCGCGACGGCCCAGGTAAGCGGAACGAGCCCGACCCCCACGAGCCCCCAGACGAACGCCACCCCGGGAATCCCCCCGGGGCTACCAGCCGCCGAGATCAGGATCGCCGCGATCCCATACGGCTCGGCGATGGTTCCCCCGCAATCGGGGACCGAGAAAGGGTTCCCGCCGGAAAGCAGGGCGCGGCCGGAGTCCAGGTACCCGATGATGTCGCTCTCGTGGATCCCCCCCGGGCATCCGTACGCCCCGCTGGTCACGTCAAAGGCGGCGACCGCCGCGTAGAGGACGCCGACGACCAGGGCGATGTGCCACCACTCGAGCCAGTCGAGGTTCTGGCGGCCCGTGAGGCGGTGGAAGCCCCGGGCGAGTCCGTCGCGAAGCGCCGTCCCCCGGGGAGTGCGCGCGAGGAGGAGGAGGAGACCGCCCACGCCGAAGAGCGCCGTGACGACGACCGACAGCTCCTCGAACTGGTAGGTCATGGAGCGCGGAGGAGGTCCCCCGAGGGTGAACCGAGCAGCCCCTCGATATTTGAGGGCTCTCTCTGGTGACGCACGAGAACCCGACACCTTCAAGTGAGTTCGAGTAAAGCCCCGCCGAGCGGTAGACCCATCCGGTGGTCTCGCCGGTCGAGGGATTCCCCATGGAGCAACGCGGACGCATCGTCGCCGAGAACCTGGTGAAGGTCTACAACGGGCAGGTCCGCGCCGTGGACGGGGTGAGCTTCGAGGTGAACGCGGGCGAGGTCTTCGGGTTCTTGGGGCCCAACGGAGCCGGGAAGACCACGACCGTCTCGATGCTCTCCGCCGGGCTCCGCCCGACGTCGGGCCGGGCGGTGATCGACGGCCTCGAGGTCAGCCAGAACCCCGAGGAGGTCAAGCGTCGCATCGGGGTGATCTTCCAGGAGTCGACCGCGGACGGGGACTTGACCGGCCTCGAGAACCTCGAGGTCGCGGCGGGATGCTACGGGATCTCGGCGTCCGAGGCGCGCAGCCGGGCCCGTACCCTCATCGAGCAGATGCAGCTCGGGGACGCCGCCGACCGGTACGCCAAGACCTACTCCGGGGGGATGCGGCGCCGCCTCGAGCTCGCCGTCGGGCTGGTGCATCGCCCCCGCGTGATCTTCCTGGACGAGCCGACGCTCGGGCTCGACCCGCAAGGCCGCGCTGGGTTCTGGGGGTTCATCCAGAAGCTCCGCAAGGACATCGGAATGACGGTCTTCGTGACCACGCACTACCTCGACGAGGCCGACGAGATGTGCGACCGCATCGCGATCATTGACCACGGGAAGATCGTGGCCACCGGCTCTCCGAACGACCTCAAGGATGGTCTCGGGGGGGACGTGGTCACCCTGAAGACCCACGCCGGGGCCTCGGAGATCACCACCATCCTTCAGGCCCTCCCCGGGGTCCACGCGATCCAACACTCGAACGACTCCTACCGGGCGAAGGTCCAGAGCGGGGAGACCTTCGTGCCGCTGGCGGTGGAGGCCGCCACCCGCGCCGGGGTCGGCATCACGGGGGTGACGGTGAAGCGCCCCAGCCTCGACGAGGTCTTCCTCGAGTTCACCGGCCGCGAGTTCCGGGAGGAAGAGGGTCCGAACGCCACCGACCGCGCGGTCATGATGCAGCGGGTACGGGGCCAGCTGCAGGGGCGGCGCTGATGCTGCGCGAGTTCGTCGCCTTGACCCGGCGCGAGTACCTCAAGCTCGCCCGGAACCCGCAGGCGATCTTCACCTCCCTTCTCCTGCCGCTCCTGTACTTGCTGTTGTTCGGTAACGGGTTCACGATCAACGCCGCGAGCTTCGTCAACCCCGAGTACGGGCCGTTCTTCACGCTCCAAGAGGCGCTGGACTTCCTCTTCCGCGGGGCCCCGAACTACTACTCGTACTTCGCCGGCGGGATGGTCGGGTTCGTCGCGGTCACTGCGTCGCTCTTCCTCGGGGCGAACGTCATCTTCGACAAGCTCTTCGGGATCTTCAAGCGGACCCGGGGCACCCCCGCCCCGTCCGCGGCGGTCTTCGGTTCCCGCCTGATCGCGGGGGCGACCCAACCGATCCTGCTCTCGTTCTTCGTGCTGGCGTTGGCGCTCTTGTTCGGCCACATCCCGGGCCTTCACGGGCTCGACGTGACCGCGACGGTGACGCCGTTCGGCCTCGTCGAAGTCCTGTTGGCGATCGTCCTCCTGTCGGGGCTTTTCGCGACGCTCTTCCTTACCTTCGGGATCCTGCTCGACGTCCCCCAGACCTACTTCGCCGCGGTGAACCTGATCAACCTCCCCGTGCTCCTGACCTCCGACGCGCTGTACCCGTGGGGGACGATGCCGACGTGGCTGCAGAACGTCTCGCAGTACAACCCGGTCTCCCTCGCGGTGAACGTGCTCCGGGAGGTGATGTTCGGCTCGTCCGCCTATCCGTATTCGCCCGGCATCTACCTTCTCGGGTTGCTCGGGTGGACCGTCGGGCTGGTGAGCATCGCCATCGTCCTCGTCCGTCGAGCGCTCCGGCCCCTCGAGTGAGCCGGCCCGGTCTACTCGCCGGTGACGTCCGTCAGGAACTCCCGGACGGCGCCCAGGAACTCCTTCGGCTGTTCGAGGACCATCATGTGGCTCGAGCGGGGGAGGACCCGCAGGTGCGCCGGCTCGATCCGCTGGTCCATCTCGACCGAGGCGTTCAGGAAGAGGTCGTACCGCCCGACCAGGACGAGGGTCGGGATCTCGATCTTCCGGTAGTACTTCCGGCCGTCCCACCTCCGCAGCGTGCCGTCAACCGCGAACTCGTCCCCCGTGCGGGTCATCATCGTCCGGTAGACCGTCGGGGAAAACCGCGTCGCCTTCCAGTCCGGCGGCACGTGGTCGAGGAAGCGCGTCTGGAACGGTCGGAAGGCGACCTCGGCGAGTTCCTGGTACTCCTTCGAGGCGCACCGATTGGCCTTGGTCAGCTCCCGAAGGCGCGCCCGCACCTTCGGGGACGTGGCCGCGAGCACGGCACGGTTCCCCTGAAGGAGCTCCTCGGCGCTCCCCGCGGTCGCGCACATGAGGAGGGACGTCAATCGGCTCGGGTACCGATGCGCGTACTCGAGGGCGACGAACCCGCCCGCCGAGTATCCAAGGAGGTGGAGCTCCTTGATCTTGAGCGCCCGGCGGATCGCCTCCACATCGTCGGCCATCTGGGGGATCGTGTAGGCGGACGGCTTGCGGGGGGCCCAGCTATGCCCGACCCCCCGGGGATTGAAGAGGACCACGCGGAGCTGGGAGTTGGCGAGCTTCAGCAGGACGCGCAGGTAATGGTACGTCAGGCCGGGACCGCCGGGGTGGACGAGGAGGGTCGCCGGGCCCTTCCCTTGGGAGACGTACTCGAACGCCCGTTTCCCCGGAACCGTCACTCGCCGCAGGCGTGCCATCGGCCGGCGTAGTACGTGCGGGAGAAAAGGAATGCTCCTCGGTCGACGGGAGAAGGCGCAGATGCGGGCACCGGGATTTGAACCCGAGTTATAGACTTGGCAAGCCTATGTGATAACCAGACTACACTATGCCCGCGCTCTCTGGTCCCCCGTCGGGGGCGCGTGCGCCACTGGTTCCCCCAATATAAGGGTGGTCGAATCCGGGGGCGGATTCTCGGGCCGAGGGCCGGAGGACCCTCTCGCCACACCCACCAACCCAAGGGCCGGTGTCCCCCGACGTGGCGGGGGCGTTATTACCGCGGGTACCCCGTCACGGGCGGGGAGGCGAGGCCGTGACGGAGGACCGCTGGTCGGAGGGAGAGCCGGCCACGCTGCTGCGCCCCGACCGTCCGGCCCTCGTGACCCGCCTGGTCCATGGGCCTCAGCGCCTTGGAGATGCCGGGGTGATCGACCTCGGCGGCCAGGTCGGGCAGCCGGTGGGCGGGGAGGTCCGCTGGCTGGGCGAGACCTACCGGCTCGTCCGGCCGTCGCTCTCGGACCTGCTCTCCACGATCCGGCGGGGCCCGCAGATCATCACGGGCAAGGACGCCTCGCAACTCCTGCACCTAGCGAGCGTGCGACCGGGCGGACGCGTGGGGGAGGCCGGCTCGGGCAGCGGTGCGTTGACCCTCGCCCTGGCCTACGCGGTCGGCCCGACCGGTCATGTCCTCTCGTGCGACCGGCGGCGCGAGTTCCTCGACCAGGCCCGGGCGAACGTCGCCCGCGCTCACCTCGAGGACCGCGTGGAGTTCCGCGAGCGGGACGTGGCGGCGGAGGGGTTCGGCGCGACCGGCCTCGAGAGCCTCATCCTCGACCTTCCGGAACCGTGGGAGGTGCTCGGATGGACCCGGGTCGCGCTCGCGAGCGGAGGCTACGCCGCGACGTATACCCCGACCTACAACCAGCTCGAGCGGACCGTGCACGGGCTCCGGGAGGAGGGGTTCACCGAAGTTCGCGCGCTCGAGGTGATCGAGCGAGGGCTCCACGTCGGCGAGGGCGGCACACGGCCCGAGTTTGAGATGCTGGGTCACACGGGCTTCCTGGCCGTCGGTCGCAAGGTGGAGTGAGCGTGGTCGTCGCGTCGCTGTCGCTCGGCGCGGTGGCGGGCGTGCTGCTCTCCGCCGGGTTCGTCTGGGTGGAGGTCGGGCGGTACGCGACCCCGCAGGTACCCGAGACGCTGTTCGACGAGCGCCGGGAGATCTTCGCCTACACCGCCGGTCTGTTCGTCGGGGTCCCGTTGGCCGTCGCGTACATTCTCTACCAGTACTCGATGGGCAACGGAGCGCTTCCCAGCGCCCTCCTCTTCCTGGCCCTCCTGGTCGGCGGGACGGAGCTCGTCCAGCGGCTGCTGTTGAGGAGCCGGTACTGGGGGCGCGACGAGAGCGGCCCGTTCTACGCGCTCGGATTCCGCGCCGCCGTAGGGGGGATCATCGGGCTCGCCGCCATCTCGGAGTACCTGGGGGGCACGACCGTCACCCTGGATGGAGTGGTGCTGGTCGCCCTGGACGCCGTCGCCCTGGTCGCGCTCGAGGTAACGGGGGCGCTCCTGTCGATCCCCCCGAAGCGCGGGAGCTCACGGACCCGTGGGGGACCGCTCTCGGGCGCCCTCTTCGGCGCGCTCGGGTTCTTCCTCCTGGGGGTCGGACCTCTCGGAGGGGAGGACTCCGCGTTCGTCGGGGCGGCCCTCGTGCTCCTCGTGTCGGTGTTCCTCTACCGGAACCTGCGGACGATGCTCTCGACGATCCCAGCTCCGAGCGCGGGGCCTCCCGCGCCGGCGCCGCTTCGGTCGACCACGTACGGCCGGACCCGCGGCAACAAGCCGTAACCGGGCCGGACGAGCTTCCTACGGGTACGGTACCGGGAAGGTCGAGTAGAGCAGCACCAGGAATAGGAGCAGGAGGGCGAGCACCAGCATGATCATCTCGCCCCGCCGCCGGGCGAGGTAGACCCGAGTCTCCTCGGGGCTTGAGGGGAAGGTGGGGGGCGGGCGGAACTGGAGGTGGAGGCCCGCGCCGACCGCGAGCCCGAAGAGCCCGATGGTCCAGAGCAGCCGGGCCGCGTCGATCGCGTACAGCACCCCCTGCAGGGTTCCCTGGGAGCAGGTCGTGGCCGCGACGCAGCTCACGGGGATGTACCCGAACGCCACCATGACGAGCGTGCCGAGGAAGACGAGCAGGAGCCCGAGGCCCTGGGAGAGGAGCGCGAGGGACTGCCACGGCAGGCGCGACGCCATCGCTTCGGGAGTGAGCCGCTGCGCCACCGGGACGCTGGGTACGGCGAGCGACGGAGGAGTCGACCACGTCGCACCGGGCGGCGGAGGAGGAGGGGGTGGCGCCGGCGTGTCGGAGTTCGGCATCGGCAGACCCGTTCCGCGCCACGGCACATAGGTTCTTAAGCGGAACCGCCTCCCGCCCCCGCATGTCTTCGAGCGGGGCCCCGGCCACCCTCCCCCTCAGCAACCGGCTCCGCCGGTCGATGCGGACCCATCGGGCGGTACTTTCCATCGTCGTCTTCGCGGCCGGCGTCTTCCTGAGCATCCTCGCCCTCGGTGCGTTCACCCCGCTCATGAACCTCCCGTTCTTCGTCGCGGTCGACTCGGTTACTGCCGCACCGAACGCTCCGAACTACAACCTGGTCTTCGTCCTCGTCGGCCCGATCGTCGCGATCGTCGGCGCCTACCTCGTGGGCGCCTACTACTACGCCCGACGCAAGTTCGAGCACCTGATGGTGACGAAGAGCAAGGCCGAGTTCCTCCGGAACATCCCCGAGCTCGAGGAGATCCTGTGGGACCTCACGCCCGAGGACGAGCTGAGGTACCAGCGGAAGCTCGCGGACCTTCGGGTCCGGCGGTAGTCCCGTTCCCGGCCTCCGCCGAGTTAAGTATCGTCGGCCGGTCCATCGTCCGTGGCGACCCCGGCGGTCGGCGGACGGGTTGAAGGGTTCCGATTCCGACGGCTCGAGAAGCCGGAGGAATTCCGGCAGGTCGAGGAGGTCCACCGCGCGGTGTGGGGCGAGGACTCCCAGGAAG
>JASHYQ010000257.1 GCA_030042955.1 Thermoplasmata archaeon | reverse complement strand
TCAAGACTGTCCGCCTCGACCGGGCCCCCGACCCCCAGACGGCCGCCGATGTCGACAGCGCCGGTCAGTGTGAGGGACCCCCCGACCGAGAACCGTCCCCCGACCTTGAGGTCGCGGCCCTTCCCGTTCCCGCGGATCTCCCCGAAGCCTCCGACATGCAGCTCCGTGAAGGTGAGGTCCTTGCCGGCGGTCACCACGCCTCCGACGTCGATCGCGCCGCCGGTGACGCTCTCGCGGAACTCCGCGAAACCCCCGGCCTCGAACTCGCCGAACGAGAGGGGACCGTCCGACATGAACTTGCCCCCGACCTCGATCTTGCCCCGGACCTCCCCGCGTTCGACGTGCACGAACCCTCCCACGTCCATCTCCTCGAGAGAGACCTCCGCGAGGTCGACCGAACCTCCGGCTTCGACCGACTGGGCCGTGAGCTTGCCGGCCACCCGGAGCTTCCCTCCCACCGAGACGGCGGTCGCGTTGATCGTCGAGGCTCCCTCGAGGCGACCTCCGACCTCGAGCCTCTCGGTGACCGCGGGCCCGTGGAGGGTCAGACGCCGGTCGACGTCGACGTCACGCGACTTCAGGTTCCCGCCGACCTCGAGCTCGCCTCCCTCGGTGTGGACGCCGTCCTCGACCTCGAGGTTCCCGCTGACGTGGACGCGGCCGTCCTCCGAGTCGAAGACCCGGCAGCTGAGGTCACCGACCACGTCAACGTTGCCCAAGAAGCGGGCCACGCCCGCGACCCGGATGGCGCCGTCGGCCTCGATCGTCGAATTCCTCTCCACGTAGAGGTTCCCGTCCACCATCCCGAGGCGCACGCGGCTGCCCCTCGGAACGTTCGTGTCCGTCATCGAGGGAGTTACCGTGCCCCCCTTCTATACGGTTAGGTCACGAGCCGTGAGTATCCGAGTGGAGGTCCCCCGGGGGGACCTTAAGCCCCGCCCCGCTCCGGGCGGGTGTGTCGGACTCTCTCGACCTCGTCCGCCGGGAGGTGGTCGCCTGCGCGCGATGCCCCCGGCTCGTCACCTACCGCACCCAGGTCGCCCGGGAGCGGAAGAAGGAGTTCCGAGCGCACGACTACTGGGGAAAGGGGGTCCCCGGCTTCGGCGACCCCCGCGCCCGACTCGTGGTGGTCGGGCTCGCCCCCGCGGCCCACGGCTCGAACCGTACCGGGCGGGTCTTCACCGGCGACCGCTCGGCCGCCTTCCTCGTCCGCGCCTTTTACGAGGCGGGGTATGCGAGCCAGCCCACCTCGGTCGCCCGGGGCGACGGCCTCCACTACACCGACCTGTACCTCACGGCCGCGGTGCGGTGCGCCCCGCCCGGGAACCACCCGAATCCTACCGAGCGGTCGAACTGCGCGCCGTACCTCGAACGGGAGCTCCGGCTCCTGTCGGAGACCCGGGCGGTCCTGGCGCTCGGCGGGTTCGCGTGGGATTCCGTGGTCGAGGTCGCGTCGAAGGTCTTCGAAGCGTCGCCCCCGACCGTGCCGTTTGCCCACGGAGCCTGCGCCCCTCTCCGCCCGGGCGCCCCGCTCCTCTGGGCGTCGTACCACCCCAGTCCTCAGAACACGAACACCGGTAAGCTCACGCTGCCGATGCTGGTGGGCCTGCTCCGCCGAATCCGCGAGTCCTATCTCGAAACCGGAACGGAGCGCTCCTCGGGACGGGAGGGAAGAGCATGACCGATTTCGAGGTTCTCGAACGGGACGGGCTCGCTCGCCTCGGGCGATTGTCGACCCCTCACGGGCCGATCGAGACCCCAGCCCTCCTTCCCGTGGTCCATCCGGACCCGGCTCGCCAGCCGGTTCCGCCGGAAGAGATGCGCCGGCGGCTCGGGCTCGGCGCCGTGATCACCTCGTCCTACATCACCTGGCGAACTCCGCCGCTCCGCGCGGTCGCCGAGCGGGACGGGATCCACCGGCTGATCGGGTTCTCGGGGCCGGTGATGACCGATTCCGGGGCCTTCCAGCAGCACGCCTACGGCTCGGTCGAGGTCGGACCTGAGGAGATCCTTGGGTTCCAGCAGGCGATCGGCTCCGACATCGCGACGGTGCTGGACCTCTTCACCGAGCCGGAGACCCCGTACGAGGCGGCGGCGGTGGCGCTCGACACCACGATCGCCCGGTCCCGTGCGGCCCGGACCGCCCGCTCCGGACTCCTGGCTGTCCCGGTCCAGGGCGGGCCGCACCCCGAGCTCCGCGCCCGGTCCGCTCGGGCGGCGAGCGAGGTCGGCGACGTGCTCGCGGTCGGGGGCGTCGTCCCCCTGCTGGAGCAGTACCGCTTCGTCGAGCTGGTCCGGGCCCTCGTTCCGGCCCGGCCGGAGCTCACGCCCGGCGCGGCCATCCATCTCTTCGGCGCCGGCCATCCCATGACGTTCGCCTTCGCCGCCCTCTTCGGCGTGGACCTGGTCGACTCGTCCGCCTACCAGAAGTTCGCTCGGCGGGGACGGCTCCTGCTGCCTGAGGGAACGCTCGCGGTCGAGGAGGTCTCCGAGCCGTTCTGTC
>JASHYQ010000256.1 GCA_030042955.1 Thermoplasmata archaeon | reverse complement strand
CGAGAGTCAGTTGACAGCTCGAGCGGTCGTAAGACGGTGGCTGGACCTTTCGGTCAACGGCCAAGGTGGAGGCGATGTTGGCGTCGTGGAGCGGTCGACGAGAGAAGGCCTGACAAGCGTCGCGCCCGTACCGTGCCGCCGGAAGCGCCCCTCGCGCTCTCGGTCTCCCGCTTCTCCAGCCTTCGAGCGCGACCGGGAGGACCACGGGTCAGTGCGGTGGAGACCTTTCAACTCATGTCCCGACCTTGAACCAATCCTCTCTTCTAAGGAGCAACGTCTACGAGGCTAACGTCCCCAAGCGGCCCCGGTGATGCGAATGCTGGGAACCCGCCCCGGGGCAGGAGGCAGCGAATTCGATGGCAACGAACGAGGTCGGACCGATTCTGGACGCGATCATCTTCGCCCTCGCCGTGCTCCTAGTGCTCATTGCGGGCGCCGCAGCGGTACGGTACCGAGATCTACGGTTCGCCCTCATCGCCTGTGCTCTGGCCGGCCTGGGAGCGGTCGGGGCCATAGCTACCCTCGGACTTCTCTCACGAGGAGCGGTCCCGGGGTCGGAGCTCGGCACCACCCCGGCAGCGGTTCTCATCGGGGTCGAGGCTCTGTTCTACCTCTCGTTCGTCGTCGCTCGCAGTTGGACGCCCGCACCTCCCAAGAACTAGCGTGCTCGAGCTCCCTGTGCGGCGTCGCATCTTCGACTTTGTCAGCGCCCATCCCGGCTCGAGCGCCCGGACCGTGCAACGCGGTCTCCAACTGGGGTGGGGCGAGACCACCTACCACCTCGACCAGATGCTCCGCGCGGGAGTCCTCCAGCGCGAACGCGGAGGTCGCCGCGACTACTACTTCCAGCCGGACCTAGCGCCGATCGACCGACAACTGCTGGTGGTGATGCAGAGCGCGGTCGAGCGCGCGATCCTGGTCGAGCTCTCTCGCGTCCCGGGCACAAGCTTCCGAGACCTGATGAGCCGGCTTCGACTGGGGAAGACGACCGCGGCCTTCCATCTCAAGTTCCTGGTGGCGCTGGGAATCGTGGAGGTCGAGACGTCTACGTCGCATCGCACGTACTCGGTGCGTCGGCCCGATCTCGTCCTCCACCTGTACGCGTCGTTCCGTGACTCCTTCGAGGATCGCTGGGTCGACCGCTTCTCGTCCACTTGGGGAGGCCTGGTCCGATAGGGATGGGGTTCGCCTCCGCTCGTAGCCGAGACTTGGGCCTCCCTACGAGATCGACCTAAGGCCCTGGTCCACGCGACCCCGTCGGAGCCGGTAAGCCGTGACTCCTAGGAGAGCGGTGGCGAGCGCGATCGCCCCCGCCGCGATCAGGGGCAGCGTCGCCCCGCCGGTCGCTACCGGCAGGGTGGGGGGCACGCTGATCGTTGACGGTGGCCCGAAGACGATCCAGGGATCGTAGGCTAGCGCGGAGTATCCTCCCGGACCGTGGAACGAGAGGAGGGCTTGCGCGATGCTCGGCGTCGTCCCGATCGGGTAGAGACCGACCTGGTCGGATACCTCGAGGGTCGAGATCGCGCTGCCGGCCGTTGCGTTGGCCGAGGCCCCGAACACCAGGCTCGAGGCGATGGTGCCGTTGGAGCTCCAGAGTTCCGAGATCGTGTCGTTCGACGCCGAATAGGCGAACGATGTCCCCTGCGCGGCCGTTGCGCCGATCACGATGCCCAGCGTGTCGCTCGAGCTGACCCAGGGCCAGCCCGAGATCGACACGTCGAACTTCACCCGGTTCGTTGCCGGGGGACCCACGACGAAATGGAGAACGATCACCACCTCGACGCTGCCGAGGACCTCGCTGCCGTTGCCCCAAATGGTCGGCCCAACGCTTCCGGGGGCCTCGTTCGGGGCCCAGACCGGTACCTCGCCGTCCGGTGCGCCGGTGGAGGCGTTCAAGCCGACGGCGGTCGTCACGTTCGCCTCGATGCTGTCCGTAACGTTCACCTCGCTCGGCTCTACGACCGCGCTCATCGCGCCGGTGCTCTCGTGGTTCGGCAACAGGAGGGCCGCCAGGTCGCCCGCGCCGTTCACCTCGGCGATCGCGGCGACGTCGAAGGTCGAGTTCTCGAAGGTGTTGCCGGAGGTCGCGCTGTAGCTCCTCAGGTCGGTCTGGAAGGATCCCAAGCAGTCCCCGTGGAGCGTGTAGTTACCTCCATCCCAGCTGTAGCCGGTGCAGCCCGGGGTCCCCGTGGAGTTGGACGTGAAGAGGATCGGAACGGACACGGGTCCCCCGCTCACGGTCACGTTCCCTTCGGGGTTCGAGGTGTAGCCGGGCACCGACCCGACCAAGAACAGATAGGTTCCGTCCGGTTCCTGGAAGACGATCGAAGTAGTCGTGGACTTGACCACGACGCTCGCGATGGTCACGTTCCAACTGGTCCCGTTCGCCAAGCCAGATTCGACGAAAGTAACGGCGTACTCCGCCGTAGCGGGTGGCCCCGTGGCGGGAAGGCCGCGAGGACCCACCCCGGCCCCCGGCCCCGCCTGTGCGGAGAGAAGGGCAGGGGTCGCCACTGCGAGCATCCAGCAAGTCCCGAGCACGCTCAGAATCCAGCCGAACCGGCTGGCCCTCGAACGATTGCTACGCGTCACGATCAAGACATCGTCGGGAAGGTCCAAGCCGATTTTGGCGCATGTCCCGAACCTGTACCGGCCCGACCGTGTGTCCCCTCGAACTGGGCGAAGGCGATCGCTTCTCCCTCCTAGACGGTCGTTACGGGCCAGCCGCGATAACCGTGACCACGTCCGGCTCACGATCCCGGGGGGAACCGCGAACCTTTTTGCTGCTCAGGGCTCATCCGCCCCACAGCTTGTCACGCTCTTCCGAAGGTTGCGAAAATGCGGCGGTCGCTTCTGGTCCTTTGGGGCGTCGTTGCGACCATGGTTGCGAGCTCCTGCGTGGTCTTGTCGGCCTCGCCTCCGGGGCAAGGCGCGGGAAGTCCGTCGGTCGGCGGGATCGTCTCGGTTCCTGAGGCGACCGTTCCCCGCCCTACTTCCATCAGCGTAGCCTCGACTTCCTCTCCGTCCGACCCTGCGACGATCACCGTTGGTCCCACTCCCGACGCCCTGGCTCTGGACGGCGCGGCCGGGCGCCTCTACGTAGCGAATGATGGCTCGGGGGGCACCGGTTCGGGGAGTCTCTCGGTGGTGAGCCTGTCGAACGACTCGGTCGAGGCGACGGTGGTGGGGCTCCCAGATCCCGAGGGCCTAGCCCTGGACACCCTGAACGACCAGCTCTTCGTGCCCGAGTACACGCCCTGCTGCCCGTCCGAGATTACGGTGATCAACGTCACAAACGACTCCGTAGTTTCCGAGATCACCTCGGGGGTCGACAACCCGACGGCTGCGGTCTTCGATCCCAACAACGGCCTCGTCTACGTGAGCGAACCGAACGTCGGAGCTATCCTGGCCATCGACCCGTCCAACGACAGCATCTTGACGGCCATCCCTGCGAACGGGGGTCCGTCCGCTCTGGCGGTCGATCCGACGAACGGCCATCTGTACGTTGCCGAACCTAGTTGGGGCAACATTACGGTGATCGACGGTAGTACCAACAAGATCGTCGGATCCATAACGCCACCTCCGGGCAACCTGCCGGCCGGTCTTACCTACGATCCGGTGAACGGCTACCTGTACTCGACGGACCACTCGCACAGCGGGTGCGACTTTTGTCAAGGCAATCTTTCGGTGATCGACCCCGCCAACGACTCGCTCCTGGGGACGCTCCCGGTGGGGATCTATCCTAGGGCTCTTGCGGTCGACCCCTCGAACGGACGGGTGTTCGTCTCGTGCGGTCCCGACACGGGCTTCAACAGCACGACCGGCAGCATCACCGTTGTCGACGGCAGCTCGAACACGGTGATCGGATCGATCCCTGTGGGCAAGATCCCGGGCCCCTCAGCGTTCGACACCTCGACCGGCGACCTCTATGTGGCGGACATGGGCTCGGACACTGTCTCGGTCGTCCCTGGGAATCTCTCGAGCTTCCCGGTGACAGTGTCGGAGACGGGGCTGCCCCCGGGAGCCAGCTGGAGCCTGAACCTCTCCAACGGCGAAGCGTACTTTTCTTCCGGTGCCAATCTGACCTTCTTCGAGCCCAACGGCACCTATAGTGCGACCGCGTCCACCCCGGGCAACGCGTACATCGCCGCGCCGTTTGGCCCGATCGTGGTGAACGGATCCGCCGTCTCGCTCAGCGTGTCGTTCTCCGCAAACCCCAACACCGTAACGTTCGTCGAGGCAGGATTGCCGCCGGGCACTTTCTGGGCCGTTGGCTTGACGCGTACCTCCGGGAACGGAAGCCAAGCCTTCCACAATTCCTCCACGCCGTCCATCTCGTTCGTCGAGACCTCGGGATCCTACTCGTTCGTCATCCTGCCGGTCTACGGCTTCCAGCCGGAGCCTTCCTCGGGGAACCTCACCCTCAACGGCACGCCCCTTGAGGTGGACGTCACCTTCTCCTCGGCCTACCTCGTGAGCTTCGTCGAGGAGGGGCTTCCGCTGGGGACGGACTGGTTTGTGAACGTCACCGGCGAGCCGTCCCTGGGAGGGACGCAGTCGACGCTGAGCCTCGGGCTTCCGAACGGCACGTACGCCTTCACGGTGGCGACCAGCCAGCACAGGTACGCTCCGTCGTACTCGGTCGGGAGCTTGAATGTGAACGGCACGTCGCCGACGATCCCTGCCGTGCGGTTCACCCTTCAGACGTTCACCGAGACCTTCACCGAGAGCGGCATACCGGCGAAGACCCTCGCGAAGCACGGCTGGACGATGGTGCTCAACGGGAGCCGCAAGTGGAGCACCAGCCCGACGATCAGCTTCTCGGGTGTCGCGAACGGGTCGTATCCCGTCTTGGTCACGGGCCCGTCAGGGTACTTCGTATCGATCTCCCGGGCGTCGAGCATCACGCTGTCGGGGGCGAACTCTGTACCGGTCCCCTTCGAGAGGGGGACGACGCTGACGTTCACCTTCGTGGAGAAGGGATTGGTGAAGGACCGGGCATGGTGCGTATCTCTGAACAACGCGACCTCGTGCACGACGAAGACGCGACAGAGCTTCGTGAACCTAACGAGCTCTAGCGTGTACGGGGACTACTCCTACGCCGTGGTCTCCCCGCTGGGCGGCCAGAACATCTCGGCCGCGTTCGGGAAGGTCTCGATACCCGTCGACGGGCCCTGGCCCGTCGATGCGAACATGACGCTCACGTACACGTTTGCCTACGACTACCCGGTGACGTTTACGGAGACGGGAGCGCCGAACGAGACGTGGTCGGTGACGATCGGGAAGGAGACGCTGTCGAGCCCGACGGGCGGCCCGATCGTCTTCGGCCTGCCGAACGGGACGTACCGCTACAAGATCGGTGCACTCCCGGGCTACACCAGCGTCGGCTCGCCGAAGAAGGTGGTCGTGCCGACGGCAGTGTCGGTCGTGGTGACGTTCGTACCGAAGAAGGGAGCCTCGAGGTCGTATGAACTCGGCATGTCCGAGACCGAGGCCTTCGGGAGCGGGACCGAGTTTGGGATCGTTTTGGCGATCTCCCCTACCGCAGGTCTCGCCACGGCCGTCCTGGGCCTGAAGATAGCGGGGCCCAACGGTACCGCCCTGCCCACCGTGGGTCCGCCCGCGTCGTGTCGGGCCTACGCCGCCGTGTCCGAGTGTGCGGCCGTGACGGGCGGGTGGTATGCCGTGTTGGTCGGGGCGAACGGCACCGTGAGCGCGGCCTACGGGTCGTCGGGATGGAGAGGGTTCGCCTCAGGAGTCGGCTCGGTCGGGCTCAGCGCGGCCGACACTCTCTGGATCATCACGCCGACGTCCTACGCGGGGATCGGCTACACGCTTTCCGCCTTCGGGGTCGGTGGGGCCTCGGTCTCGGGATCGACGGCCCTCTAGGGCGACCGAGGGGCGCCTCGGAGGGGGGTTTTTCCTCGAGAGAACGCGCACTACTCTGAGCACGCAATCAGAGTTGCGGCCTTCGAGGCTGGGAATGCCTCGGGACGCCGCCAGCCCCTTCTTCCCATCAGTGGCAGCTTCCTGACCGGACGCGCACTACACCGTCCCACTCTCGACGACCTAGACCGGGTGGTCCAGGTCGATCTGTCAGCGAGCATCCCGGCGGGCGTGACCGCGCCCCCGGCCTAGAATCTGCCCTTCTCAGCGCCGGGCGGTCGCGCTGCGAACCTTGTACTCGATGGTCTCCCGTTTGTCCAACCGGTGGTCGACTCTCAGGTAGATGGCGATCCGCCTTGCCCCCATCCGCCGCACGGCGTTGTTCGCATTCTTGACGGCTCGCAAGATCGTCGATAGGTCTCCGGCTTCGACGACCGTCGACATCGCTCCCGGCACGAGACGCAGACCCCGCACCCGCTCCATGGCGCGTATTGCGGCTCTCACGTACTTCCCTAGGCTGGTCCCTTCCCCGATCGGGTAGATGGAAACGTCCGCGATGACCCGGCTCTTAGGACGCGGCATGGTTCGCGGGAGAGCGGTGCCGTACTAATCGGCGAAGGGACCCCCCGGCGATCGTGCCAGGGTCATATCCATGCTTACCGGTGCATGGACACATCGGTTCCACGACCATCTCTCTGGAGAGACCGGCCTGCGAACGCCTCCGGGTCTCCGCGCGGCCGGGGGTGGGCTTCTCCGACGTGGTCCGAGGGCTCACCGAGCCGACTCGCGTTTCTCTCCAAAGGTTGGTCGGATGGCTCGACAGGTCTTCGGGCGACGCCCCCGCGCGGAGGAGCGATCCGCTGCGGAAGGCGGACGTGCGCCCGCTCCGATCCGAAACCGCACGCAGCGCCCGGGGGCGTCGCGTTCCCGTGCCTCGGTGCGGTCGGACGAGCCGGGCGCCTCAGGGCGTCGCCGGGGGCGACGCCGGGGGAGTGCCCGCCTCCGGACGCTCCTTCACGGCTAGGACCGGAAACACATGCACCATGGGATGACCCGTGATCCCTGCCACCAGTCGGTCCATGCCGACGAACAGCAGTCCGAGCGCAAGCAAGAGAATCAGGACCCAGAGGGCGAGCAACGGCTCGACCAACACGATCAGTGCGACCACTATCGAAAGGATTCCCACGACCACGGCCAAGGCGCGGTACCACGTCGGAAGTTTCGGCACAGAAGCTGACATGGATTCCCCGTTCCTGCGCAATCCTCGTTCGCCGATAAACCTGTCACGTCCGAGCGACCCGGGACCGCACGCGGGGACCCCGGGGCTTCCGCCCGGACCAAGGGCCGGCCGAGGGCAAGTCACGGGTCCCTGCTAGGGGTCGCCCCTCCACGGGACGGACCAAGACCCTCGCGCTCGAGGGAGCGTGTGGAAAGACGTTCAATACTCTCGTCGGTTCCCGCGCCTCATGAAGTTCTCGGACGTGGCGGTCGTGGTGTCGGACGCGAAGAAAGCCAAGACGTGGTACACCGAAACGCTCGGCTTCGAACTGAGGGAGGACGAGGACCACTGGATCACGGTAGCCCCGAAGGGAGCGAACGTGACGCTCCACCTCTGCGAGACGCAGCCCCTGGAGAAGGGCAACACGGGGATCGGGTTCACCGCGAAGGACGTCGCGAGCTTGGAGACCGAGCTCAAGAAGAAAGGGGTCATCTTTTCCGAGCCAGCCAAGAAGTTGCCTTGGGGGACGGTCGCAAAGTTCCTGGACCCGGACGGGAACGAATTCTGGTTGACCCAAGAGTGAGCGGACACCACCGTTTCATCCCCTCCTAGGGAGGCTAAGAACCGCAGCGGGGGACTTCGTGGGCCATGAGGCCCCGCGTGACCGTACTGACCCTTGGAGTAGACGACCTAGAGCGTGCCCTGCGCTTCTACCGAGACGGGCTAGGGCTGAGGTCGGAAGGGATCGTTGGGACCGAGCTCGAGCATGGAGCGGTCGTCTTCTTCCCCCTCCAGGGGAGCCTGATGCTCGCGCTCTATCCGCGCAAGGAGATCGCCTGGGATGCGACCGTCCCTGAACAGCCGAGAAGCTCGACCGAGTTGACCGTCGGTCACAACGTCAACACTCGGGAGGAAGTGAACGAAGTGATGACGCAGGCGAAGAGGGCAGGCGCCCGGATCACGAAAGCGGCCGCGCCGACGTTCTGGGGGGGCTACGCGGGCTACTTCCAGGACCCGGACGGACACCTGTGGGAGATCGCCTGGAACCCTCAACTCCAGGTCGAGGACGGCCCATGAGGCAGGAGTTCGTGCGCCCCCCTCGGAGTCAAGCCGCTCGATTCAGTCATCCGCGGCCGGCTTCGGCAGATGCCTCAGGATCGCGGCTACCGTCTCTTCCACAGGGCCCGAGGCGTCAATGGGTAGCCTGTAGCGGACGTCGGTGACCAGCTTGTAGACGTCTTTTGCTGCCTGTTCTCCCTGCTGGTCTCCGCCCCGCGGCATCGCCCCCTCTCGTGGCAGAGGTCGTGTCCTATCCCGCTCGACGCAGACGGACAAGGGGGCCTCCAGCGTAAAGACCAGCAGCCCCCCGCCAAGCCGCCGGACGAGGTCGTCGAGCTGCTCTCGCCAATAGAAACACCCGTCGAAGACCACGGGTCGCCCGGCGTCCAGCGCCGGCCGGGCTTGGTCGACCGCGATCGCGTTGGCGCTCAGGAAGCTCCGCAAGGAGATCCTGTCCTCGTCCCACTCCTCGAGATCGTGTTCCTCGAGTAGCCGGTCGATGGAGATGTGCTGCGCACCTATCGTACCAGCCAGAGCAGCGGCTACGGTGGACTTCCCGACCCCTAGGGGTCCCCGGATCAACGTCGAGCAGGGCATTTCAACGGCGGGGTAGACCCTCCCCGCGCGTAAAGGCGCTCGCCATCCGTACGGAGGGGAGAACGCACGGATTGCCGCGTCTGTCTATCGAGAAGTCGTGGTGAGCGACCCATGGGTCACCGCAGGCGACAGCAGCCCAAGCACCAGAACCAGTTGCGACCTTCCACGTCACTCCGGCGAGCGACGGTAAATCCGACCGAGTCGACGGCGAAGGAGCGCCCTGGCTTCTCGTTAGAGGTTCACTTTGGTCGACCTCTTGGTCGAGCCAAGGAGCCGTCGCGGGGGCTCGGAACCGGACGGTTGCGGGTGGGCGGAAATCACCCCATACGCGTGGAAAAGTAGCCCGCTCAGTACGCGGGGCCGGCCAGAAGCAAGGGACGCGATTCGACCTATTCGACTCTTAGGCCCGACAAAAGGGCCCGGTCCTCGTCGGTCAACGGCTTGTCTAGAGTCCCGTCAGCCTTCCACACCTCGTAGGTCAGCTTCAGATACTTCCCCGAGACGAGTCGAGGAATCTCCATCCCCTGACGAGATCGAAACCACGCGATGGCATCTCGGTCGCCCTTGCTCGAGTTGCAGGGGGCGCAGGCCAGGACGCGGTTACTTCTCGTGTCGG
>JASHYQ010000255.1 GCA_030042955.1 Thermoplasmata archaeon | reverse complement strand
AACCCCGAGCACCTCTGGCGGTTCCCCCACGAATTCTCCGGCGGCCAACGCCAGCGGATCGGGATCGCCCGGGCCCTGGCCCTGCGACCGGAGCTGATCGTGCTGGACGAGCCGACGAGCGCCCTGGATGTCTCGGTCCAGGCCCAGATCCTCGGGATCCTCCAGAAGCTCCAGGCGGAGCAGCGACTCGCCTACCTGTTCATCTCGCACCATCTCTCGGTCGTCCGCGCGATCAGCCACAGCGTCGTCGTGATGTACCTGGGCAAGGCCGTCGAGCGGGCTCCCACCAACGAACTGTTCACCCGTCCGTTGCACCCGTACACTCAGGCGCTCCTCTCGGCGATTCCGATCCCCGACCCGGCCCTGAAGAGGGAGCGGATCATCCTGAAGGGCGACGTCCCGAGCCCCGCCGCCCCCCCGCCCGGGTGCCGGTTCCACACTCGCTGCCCGGCGGTGATGCCGATCTGCTCCTCCGTCGAGCCCCCTCTGATCGAGGTAAGGGAGAACCACTGGGTCGCCTGCCACCTCTATCCGGACCCCCGCCGACGCCCCGAGGAGGGCGAGCTCGTCCCGGCGGGTCCCCCGCTCGAGGAGGGGCCCGTGCCTCTCAACCCCTCCTCCGAGTTCTCCGCGGCCAGCTAGGCCGGGAGAGATGGGATGTCGGCCTCCTCTCCCGACCTCGGGCGACGGGACCGCTTCGAGGACCGCTCGTTCTCGGACCTCGCGAGCGACCCCGAGTTCCGGGTCATCGTCGACCGGGTCGCCGCCGAGAAGAAGGCCGCGCTCGCCCACCCGGGCCCCTCGTGGAAGGAGTGGGCCCTCCACTCGGCCCTGAAGTGGTACATCGGCCTCGGCTTCCTGATCGTGGACGGGTGGCTGATCGACTACTGGGTGATCGCTGGGGCTTACTTGGGCCTGCTCACCCTCGTTCCCGCCCTCTATGCGGAATATCTGGTCTGGCAGTACCTCTGGCACCGCCCGGACGAGCTCCGCACGGGCCACCGACTGCCAACGCGTTCTCGATGGGTCCACCCGGTGAAGTACGGCCGCTGGACCCCCGAGGCCGACCTAGTCCGGAAGGGCGAGGTGGTGCCGGCCGAGCAGCCGAGCCCTGAGGAGTTTCTCTAGCCGATCCCCCGGCCACCAGCGCCCTCCACCCGGCCGAAGCGACCTACCCGGGTCTGCCCCGCCGAGCGAAAGAAAAGGGAGGAAAGGGTTGTTGGGTTCCGGGCGGGCGCCCGGAACCCTCCGGAATCGGTTCTGCCCTACTTAGACCAAGCCGTTCCCCTGGATGTAGCAGTTCAGCTCCTCCCCAGCGGCCACGACGTTCGAGTCGATCGTGCTCGGGTTGATCCACGGCGCGTAGGTGAACACGATCTCCTCCTGGAACTGGTACAGGTACAGCGCCAGGTCGTTGGCGATGTGGGAGGCCAGGTTGTAGTAGAGCACCCGCTCGGGGCCGACCGGCAGGGCCCCGGCGTAATGGTTGGCCCAGGTCATCACGCCGTAGGCTGTCCCTTGACAGTACTGGGGCACGCCCTGCTGCTGGGCCCAGTACGACAGGTTGGCGAACGTGTCGCCGCCCTCGGCCGCGCACGCCGTGTCGTTGGCCAATCCCTCGAAGACCGCGTCGGGCGCGGTGTAGGTCGCGTCCGGCAGGTACATCGGCGCCACGTAGTCCGTCGGGTCGGGGTAGTCAGGCAGCCAGCCGAGGACGTAGATCGTCATCGGGTTGGTGAACGGCGTCGAGCTCTCGGCGTAGACGACCTCTTGCGAGAACGTCAGGTCGACCTCGGTGAACGTGATGCGTCCACCGGTGAGCTGCGAGATCCAGCTCGCCCAGATCGGGAACTGGCCGTCCTGGATCGTGTCCGCTTGCGCCCCGATGACGGGGAACGTACACGGGTTGGCGACCGTACATTGAGCCAGCAGGTTGTCGTAGTAGACGCTCGTTGGATCGTTCGCTTGCGCCCACCACCAGGCCGCCCCGCCGACATCCGCCGGGTTCGTGTCAGGTTGCCCCGAGGGCCACGAGACGTTGGTCGGGTAGTAGTTCCCCATAAAGTGGGGGATCGCACCACCGTAGTTGAACCCGCCCTGGATTCCGTCCACCGTCACCACCTGGTCGATGTCCTGGGTGTACGGGAAGGCGTTCACCAGGAACTGACGCAACGCGACGTACGAGAAGAAGTTGCTTGACCCCGTGGCGTTGCTTGGGAGGTGGACCGACCCGGTGTAGTACTGGTCGATCGACCCGACGTTGACCCCGAAGTTGATCGGGTCGAAGAAGATACTGATCGTCGGCACGGGGAGGAGTCCGACCTTCCCGGTCGCTTCGAGGTTGAGCAGGGTCGACGTGTCCTGGCTCTCAATGCCGGCGAAGTCAGCCTTCCCCTGGATGTACTCCTGGATGCCTACCTGGTCGGTCGGCTCCCAGAACGTGTTCACGGTGGAGGCGTAGTTGCCGGGCGCGGGCTGGCACCAGGAGTCGGCGGCGCAGTTCGGCTGGTTGTAGTACGGGTTCGCCCCGAGGACGTACCCGACCCCTCGGGTGAGGCTGGCCAGGTAGTATGGGCCCGAGCCAACACCGGCGAACCGAACGGAGGGGTAGACGGCCGGAGTGAGCGACGCGGCCGCTTCGAACGAGTCCCAGGCCTTGAACCCCGTGGAGCTCTCGGGAGTGATCGACGCGAGGTAGCTCGACCACGCGGTCGTCAAGGTACCATCCTTGTTGTTGGTGGTGTTCTGGCCGTCCGGCAGCAGGCACGGCCCGTCCCCCTTCGCCGCGGTGGTGGTAAAGCCAGGCGCGCCAGCGCCCTCGTAGCCGTACCAGCCGCAGGGCTCGATGGCCCCACCGTCTGGGTCGGAGACGAGTTCGAGGAAGAACGGCCAGTCAGAGCCAGCTCCCCATGCGTTGAAGGTAATGCACCCGTGCTCACCGCTCATCGCCGCGGCGGGACAGTAAGTGCTGTCGTTAATCAGCATCGCGCTCAGGATGTTCGCCCCGGTGTTGTTGTACGGATAGTGCATGGCGCTGTCGAAGGTTGGCGACCCGATGTTAAGGAACGACTGCGACTGGATCCATCCGGGGTTCGCGCCGTAGAATGGCAGGTCCGCGAAGCCGGCCGTTCGCGCGAGCGAGGCCATCACGTCGGTGGGGTAGACCCCCCAGTGGGCCCCCGTGCTCGGGTCGTAGTAGTTGGCGTTCTTGTCGATCACGAACGTCCAGTATTGAGGGTTGCCGGTCGTCGCGTTGTTGACGATCAGGCTCGACCCGTACAGGGTCGAGCACTCGGCCGTGCCTGGCACGCAGGTCGCGATCTCCGGTAGGAACGACGCGCTCGAGGACCCGTTGTAGTAGACCAGGGTCTGGTAGATGTTGGCGAGGACCTCGTACCCCACGGACTCGTAGTCGACCGCGGGGTCGATGCTCGTCGCGCCGCCCGGAATGACCTCGTAGCTGTCGATGGTGCCCGGGTGGGGGTCCTT
>JASHYQ010000254.1 GCA_030042955.1 Thermoplasmata archaeon | reverse complement strand
GATGCTACCAGCACGAGCGTCGACGCCAGGAGTCGCCGTTGCTTGGTCGTGAACTTCCGGCGGGGAGGGTGCAGGAGGAAGGGCTTCATCGGAGGGGGAGGGGACGGGACGGACTGGGCGGGCGGTAGGCTACTGCTGGAACTCACACCGACCACCGTGCCTGCGGTCAAAGACGAGACTTCCCCTCATGAATCTATCGATGTAGAAGGGCTCGCTCCGAGGGGATTATGCGCTACGGAGGCGGATGAATCTGGAGTCTCGATGAGTCGGCACCGTGCAACCTGGACGAAGGGTGGGGCTGTCGAGGAGCGACTGTGCTAGGATGCCCCGGGGATGATGGCCTTGCTCGGGCTCTGGCAGGCGGCGAGCGGACCGGGGCCGCCCACGGTCGATTCCCACCCGAGCCAGGGTAGCCGCCAGGTAGACTTCCAGGCTGCCCTCGAGGTCACGGAATCGTTGCCAGGTCCTCGAGGAGCATCCGACGGTCATCCCGGTCGCGCACGGTCGCTGCCGTGCGCTGGGCCTCTCGGCAGCACCGATTCCTCTCGTCCCGGATTCCTGCCACCGCGGCGGCCCGTGCCACGGCCTCGTAGCCATAGGCGACGTAGAAACGACCCAGATGGTTTCTCCGAGCGATCTCCAGGGCACGACGACCGTGGTAGAACGCTGGCTCGGCCCGGCCCAACACGGCGTAGACCCGTGAGATCTGCCACTCTCCGATCGAGACGTTGAGCGGCCGGCCAGCGTGACCCCAATGGTACCGGGAAGCGTGGGCCGCATGGATCATTTCGTCGTTCTCCTCCCGAGTTCGGCGCTTCCGATCCAGGAGTGACCACGTGTAGTTGAACAGGTCAGCCCCTATCTTCTGATGCGTCCGTCGGTTGATCGAATCGGCTTTGCGTTGCATGCTCGCTCCAGTCATCGGGATGGGATTAGACCGCTACTCGGCCTCCATTTCTACCGGGGGTCCTCGTCCGGGTGGGTTGCCCTGTGCGAATCCGTTCAACTCGGGTACGTGGCTAGAAAAACGTGAATAGGATGGGGGACCCGTCGGGACATCGAGGCGCGTGCCCGGTGGCGGGTCGCCTCCCTGAAGGTTGAGCGATGAGGGCGATGAGGCTTATCGCCGACGGTCAGCCCCTCCGGGAGCTGTCGTTGGACATCCCGCCCATAACTCCTCGCTCCGCGCTCGTGAAGGTGGCCGCGGCGGGTGTATGTCACTCGGACATCCACCTAGTCTCCGGGGCGTACGACCTAGGGGAGGGAAGAAAGCTCTCGACGACGGGCGGTGGTACCGTCCTTCCGCTGACCCCGGGCCATGAGATCGCCGGTCGGGTCGAGAGACTAGGACCCGGGACCGAGTCCTCCGGGCTCAAGGAGGGAGACCGGGTCGTGGTGTATCCCTGGATCGGCTGCGGCACGTGTCGGAAGTGCCTATCGGGAAGGGAGAATCTCTGCGAAGGGTCCCAACGATTCCTCGGCTTCATGCGGAACGGGGGATACGCCGAGTACGTTCTAGTTCCCGACACCCGCTACCTAGTGAAAGCGGACGGAATCGAGGCATCGCAGTCGGCCATCCTGGCCTGCGCCGGACTGACGGCGCTGAGTTCGATCCGGAAGTGCGCTCTCCAGCCGGGCGACTTGCTCTTCCTGATCGGCGCGGGAGGCGTTGGCAGCACCGCCATCCAGATCGCCAAGAAGGTCACCCCCGCCCGGGTCGCCGTCGCGGACATCGATGATTCGAGGTTAGAGCTGGCCACCCGACTGGGAGCTGACTACGTCTTCAACACCGCGACCACCGACACGAAAGAGCTCGCTTCCCAGTTGAGGAAGGTCAACCAGGGAAGGACCGCGGACGCCGTGATCGACTTCGTGGGGATCCCGCGCACCGCCTCCTTGGGCCTCCGGCTCCTTGGGCACGAGGGCAAGCTCGTGCTGGTGGGGCTGGTGGGGGGCGGCATGCAGCTGCCCCTACCTCTCTTGCCGATCCTCGGCGCGGAGGTCCTGGGCAACTTCACCGGTACTCTCGCTCAACTGACCGAGCTGGTCGACCTGACCCGGAGAGGTGGGATCAACCCCGTGGTGAGCGAGTCCTATCGACTCGAGGAGGCCAACGAGGTCCTCGCGAAACTGGGCCGTGGGGAGGTCCGGGGACGCGCGGTCCTCGAGCCGTGATGGTCGCAGCCCGGTTTGCGCCCCCGTCACCCTTGGCCGCTCCTCCTCTGGTTGGAGTCACGACCCCCCCCCGAGGCGGGCGACGAGCGCTGACCTGCCCGACCGAGGGCGAAAGCGTCGCTCCTAGGCTAAACTTTACCTGGGTGCGGCTATCGCTCCGCCGACGATGCCGGAATCGTCGACCCCCGTCGACCTGGGCCGGGCCGTCGAGGCCAATCATTGTGCCTTCTTCGTGCGGATAGGTCGGCCTCCGGGCGGGGAGAGTCGGACGCATCTCGGGACCACTCGGTACGAGAGCGGGATTCGGCACCCGGTCTTCAACGGGGCCCTCTCGTCGGGTTCCGCCGGGGGAACCTCTCCCCAGGCCATCTTGGACGTTCTGACCCACTTCAAGGCCCGTGGTCTGCCGTTCACGTGGTGGTCGCTCCCGAGCCGCGATTCCGACGACCTCGGGAGGGCCCTCGTCGCGAGCGGATTGGTCCTGGAAGGAGAGATGCCCGGCATGGCCTTGGACCTGAGGACGAGTGGAAGACCTCCCCCGGCGCCCGCAGGGCTTGAGATTACCGCCCTGGAGGACCCGCCGAACCTCGAGGTCTACTGCCGTACCCTGAACGCGGGAGATTTCCAGGCACCGGAGGAAATCGCCCGCGCCATCCCTCGTCTCCTTGCTCCGGACCCGGGCGACGGGCGGTTTCGGTTCTTCCTCGGGTCCCTTGACGGGCGCCCGGTGGCGACCTCGCTGCTGTTCCGAGAAGCAGGGGTGGCGGGAATCTATGGCGTAGCCACGGTCCCGGAGGCACGCCGCCGGGGGATCGGAGCCGCCATGACGCTCGCCGCGGTGGACGCCGGACGCCGCGAAGGGTTCCATCACGCAGTCCTCGTGGCCACGGCGATGGGGGCCCCCGTGTACCGACGCCTTGGATTTGAGGAGGTCTGCCGCATCGGGGCCTACATCTGGGGCGCCGCCCCGGGCCACTGAACTAGCCGACCGGGAGCTGCAGGACCAATCGCACGGACGCCAAGACCAAGGGATTGCCTCGCCGACTCGGGAGAGGGCCGCGTCGCTAGAGGATGAAAACCGAAGCGCTTTTGGAGCCACATTCAGGCGCGTCGTGCGAACGGGGCTCCCGTGCTACCTACCTCGTGCGACGGGGTACGGATTCACCACGAAATCCGAGGCGACGGCCCGGGGATCAGCCCAAGAGGTCGGTGGCCACTCTGCCGGATGCTCTGGTCGCGCGCACTCGCGGTGCGGGCCATCTCGCCGTGTTCTATCGGAGCGACCTCGCTCTTCCTCACGCACGGCCGTTTCTTCGGGCCTACGTTAAGTGAGAATCGGACTCGCAGGTTGACCTGGGCCATGCCAGAAATGAATCCCATCTCGCGGTTCTTCGTGAACCTCTCCGCCGCCCGCCGGAGTGCGCGACGGCTCAGCTGGATACGTCAGAGCGCGACGATCCCCCGCCAGGCCATTTGCCTCGAGATTGGGTGCGGAAGCGCGGCGCTGG
>JASHYQ010000253.1 GCA_030042955.1 Thermoplasmata archaeon | reverse complement strand
GAGCGCAACGCGGGGTGCATCGACTGGACGCTGTCGATGTTGCCCGCCGCGACCAGGACGAAGTCCGCGGGAACCGGCTCGGTCTTCACCATCGCTCCGGCGGAGCGCTCCGACTGACCGATGATGGAGAACTTGCGCTCCTGGAGCGCGGTGAGGAGGGAGTGCTGGCTCTCGATCTTGAGCAGGTTGATCTCGTCGAGGAAGAGCACGCCGCCGTTCGCCTTGTGGATCGCCCCGACCTCCACCCGCTCGTGCGGGGGCGTCTCGAGGCCACCGGACTGGAACGGGTCGTGCTTCACGTCCCCGAGGAGGGCTCCGGCGTGGGCCCCCGTCGCGTCGATGAAGGGGGGCTTCTCATCGGGAGTGTGGCCGACGAGAAGCTTCGCGACGTTCGCTCCCGATTCGGACCGTCCTCCCGAGAGGCGGACGAAGACGTAGAGGATCACGACGATGAAGAGGCCCAGGAGGAGGTCGGTCAGGTTACCGGTCGTGAACACGATGTAGAGCGTGATGGCCATGACGGCGAGCGCGATGACGATGAAGAGGATCGTCCGGGTCTCCTTCTTCTGGGCCGCCTCGAGCTTCTGGGCCGCGACGATCTCCTTGCCCTTCCCGGCCGGGACGATGCGGATCTTGGGCTCGTTCGGGTCCTCGTTGTTGGGGTAGGCGAGGATGTCCTGGAGGGGCTCCTTCGGGAGGAAGTCGACCATGGCCCGGGCGAGCATCGACTTGCCCGTTCCGGGCTCGCCGATCAGGATCATGTGGCGTTTCTGGGTCGCCGCCTTGCGTGCGACCTCGACGGCCTCGTCCTGGCCGATCACCTGCTCCAGCAGGCGCGGCGGCACCTCGACCTGGGCGGTGGAGGTGTAGGGAAGGGCAGCTCCCCAGGTGTCCAGCTCCTGCGGGGACGGGCCCGACTCGACGGGGTTGTCCGACGGTGTTTCCGCTCCCTTAGCCATGTCGGCGTCCCGACTCCCGGAGGCCCGCGAGTCCGTTGCGCCGGTCAAACTAACGGGAGTCCATATAAACCCCTTTCCGAAGGCGAGCTTTACTACCTCACCCGGAGTCACTTCGAGAGCGTCTTCCCCAGCTGGTTGAGGCAAGGAGGGGGCCGTCCGTTATCTACGCGGCCCGGCTCGCACGGCCGTGGGCATCGTAACCCAGCGGCTCGACGGAGCCCCGGTGACCGCCGCGCTGGACGAGGGGACGCGGGCGGCGCTTCGAACCCGGTCTCCGACCGACCCTCTCCCGACCCTCGCGAGCGTCCACCGGGGGGTCGACTCGCCGTTCCAGTTCTACCGCCGCCGCCAACTGAAGGCGGCCGAGGCCCTCGGGATCCGGTTCCAGGACGAACCGCTCCCTCCCGGTGCCGGGCCCCGCGAGCTGGTCGAGCGGGTCCGTCGGCTCGACGCCGACCCCTCGGTTCACGCCGTGCTCGTCGAGCATCCCCTGCCCGACCCGTTCGACTTCGGTGCGGCCATCGCCCTCCTCCGACCCGAAAAGGACGTCGACGGGGTGAGCCCCGCCAACCTCGGACGCCTGCTGGCGGGCCGTCCGATGCACGTCCCCGCGGTCGCGCTCGCCGCGATCGATATCGCACGGCACTACGGGCTACCTTTCGAGGGCGAGCCGGTCGCAGTCATCGGACGGTCGGAGACCGTCGGCCTACCGCTCGCGATCCTCCTTGCGGCCCGACCCCCCGGCCCGAACGCCACGGTAACGATCGCCCACTCTCGGACTCACGACCTCCGCCAGACCATCGCCAACACCCGAACCATCTTCTCGTGCGCCGGTAAGCCCGGGCTTCTGACGCGCGAGGTGGTCCCGGAGGGCGCTGCGGTGGTCGACGTCGGGATATCGAGCGTCCCGGACCCGTCCCGTCCTGGGGGGTCCCGTTCCGTAGGGGATGCGAACCCCGAATCCCTGGAAGGATGGGCGAGTGCGCTGACCCCCGTTCCGGGGGGGGTCGGTCCGGTGACGGTCGCCGAGCTGATGCGCGGCACGGTTCGAGCGTGGGAACGGCTCCGCACGGAGGGGGGCGGGTCCCGGTGACGCCGCCCGCTCGACCACGCGGATCACCTCCGGCGGTCGACCTCCACTGTAGGGACTGCCCGATGTGGTACGGCGGGGAGGACGACGGCTGGGGCCCGTGCTCGATCAAGAACCGGCGCGGAGACTTCCGTTACTTGACC
The DNA here is from genome assembly GCA_030042955.1 of Thermoplasmata archaeon. Lineage (GTDB taxonomy): Archaea > Thermoplasmatota > Thermoplasmata > Lutacidiplasmatales > UBA184 > Lutacidiplasma. The sequence goes on along the minus strand of JASHYQ010000253.1, from coordinate 653 downwards.
TGGGGCGGCCACCTGTGCGACGAGGGCTACACGCCGCCGACCGTGGCCCCGGCTCGGTCGAGCGCGGCCCGGTTGAGCGGCGTCCTCTCCACCTCGAGCGCATCGGCGGTCGGGTACACCTCGACCTCGAAGGCCGGCCAGGGCAGGCGCCGAGCGGCCCGCCGCAGCCGCTCGGGCGACAGCTCGACGCGGCGTCGGCGGACGTCGACCCGGTAGTCGTCGGGGCCGACCCCCGTACGTCGAGCGATCTTCGACGCCCACCGGGGCAGGTCGATGCGCTGGGCCGCCTCCACGACCCCGAGGACGACGGTCCCGTCGGCGGTTCGCTCGGCGAAGGTCGGGGCGGTTCGTTCCGCCTGGCGGAGGAAGCGCTGCCGCATCTGAACGCTGTCCTTGAATCGGGAGGAACAGTAGTGGACCGGAACCGAGAGCCGGGAGTCTCGGACGAGCCGCTCCGCCAGGGCCCGGCTCCCGGTGACCCCCCAGCCGTTCTTCGGGTCCAGCGAGTACCCCCGCGCGTGCATCTTCTCCTCGTTGGTCTCGGAGAACTCGAGCTCGTTCAGGTTGACGAAGTCGACCCCGATCTCGTCGAGCGTCCGGAGTAACCGGTGGAGCTCGGCTTCCTTGTCCGGTAGTACCGGGATCTCGACCCC